>CAZKRZ010000169.1:3270-3523 GCA_964555325.1 uncultured Muribaculaceae bacterium | reverse complement strand
AGTGCATTCGCCAGAGCGAAAGGCACAGATTGCATAACAGGTATTATGCGAAGACGACACGCAACGCGATCAGGACTCTGAGGAATACCAGCGACAAGGCTTCCGCCGAGCAGCAGGCACCCAAGGTTTACTCCATGATCGACAAGCTCGCAAAGATCGGTCTTATCCACAAGAACAAGGCCTCGAACCTCAAGAGCGGTCTGCAGGTTTACATCAATAAACTCGCATAAAGTCTACAAGGTCGCAGGTTTGC
>CAZKRZ010000169.1:0-3210 GCA_964555325.1 uncultured Muribaculaceae bacterium | reverse complement strand
GACCTTGTTTTTCGGGATGTAGCGCAGTTGGCTAGCGCACCACGTTCGGGACGTGGGGGTCGTCCGTTCGAGTCGGATCATCCCGACCAGATTTACAAGGGGAGCATGACGCTCCCTTTTTTCGTATCCCTATTTCTTGGTTTTGAATCATTTGTGTTCACTATATCAGAACATCTTTGAGGGAAAATGCCTATATTGCGGATATGAGTTGTAAAAGGACCAAGATAGTTGTGCTGACCGGAGCAGGTGTCAGTGCGGAGAGCGGCCTCTCCACTTATAGGGACAATGGCGGTCTGTGGGACAATTATGATCCTATGGAGGTGGCGTCTGCCGAGGGCTGGAAGCGCAACTCGCGTCTTGTCCTGGATTTCTATAATATGGAGCGCCGCCAACTCGTTGATGTAAAGCCTAATGACGCGCACCGTGCGATAGCCGCACTTGAGAATGCGGCGGATGTGACCGTAATCACCCAGAATGTGGACAATCTGCATGAACGTGCTGGCTCTACGCGTGTGGTGCATCTGCATGGTGAAGTGACCAAGGTGCGCCCCGAGCACGGACAGTATGATATGGATGCCTCGGAAGCGGAAGTCATAGATGTGGGCTATTCCGATGTAAACATTGGTGATCTGGCACCGAACGGGCAGCAGTTGCGTCCTCATATCGTGTTTTTCGGAGAATCCGTACCCAAGATAAATGTCGCGATGGACATTGTGGGAAGCGCAGACATACTGCTGATAGTGGGTACTTCCTTGCAGGTTTATCCTGCCGCAGGCCTCTACCGCTATGCTCCGTCCAATGCCCGTATATATGTGATAGACCCTGCCGACATCAATATTGCGGCAGATCCGAGGGTGGTGCATATCCGGGAAAAGGCAACGGCAGGCATGGCGCGTTTTGTCTCGGAGTACCTCGATACTGTACAATGAATTATTAACTGACCAACTGATATTGTTATGAAACTCTACAAAACTATTCACATGGCGTGTCTGTCAATCGTGGCGGCAGGCTTATGTGCGTGCAGCGTGGACAAGGACTACGACCTCAAAAAGCCCATCGATACTGATGTTACCTTGTTCCCAGGCATCTCCATTCCTGTCAATCAGACACTTAATGAATGCGGGGCATCTGACTTCCTCAATCTTCCTTCGGGCGGTATGGAAATGGCTGCAGGTGAGGAGATAGTGGTCGAATACGTCCTTGATATGGACGAAATGGGGTTCGATTCGTCCGAACTCGATGTCATCGCCAAGTCATTTACGATAGATGCAGGTATCAGGAACAGCATTCCTCTGGATCTGGAGATAAAGGCTTCGGCGGACAACGGCACCCAGTTGGAGGTGAATCCAGCAACAGTCAAGGCAGGCACTGTATCGGCGCCGGTGACTACCGATACGAGTATAAATGTCACGACGGAGGGCAAAATATCCGAGATCAAGCGCATTGTCATTACCGGTAAGGCAAAGAACAATTCCGCATCGCCTGTACAGGTGACCTCGGAGCAGGGTATTACTCTGTCCATCAAGAAAATAACCGTAGTGTCCGGTTTTGACTTCTCATTCTGATGACCTTATGAAAAGACTTATTGTTTTGGCAGCAGCCCTGTCTTTGGGCGCAGCGGCAGTTAATGCCCAGGATCTGAAAGCGGGTTTCTTTCTCGATAACTCCCTCTATGGCACACGCATCAATCCGGCGTTGAGGCCGGCTGGCGTCTCGTCCTATTATAGCATGGACGCCAATATAGGAATGGATTCCAATGTCGGCGTGTCGTCATTCATCTTCCCGTACGGGGACGGCCTGGTGACCGGTCTCAACAAGAATGTCCCTGCAGATCAGTTCCTTGGCGGTCTGGAAGACTGTAACAGGGTTACGGCTGATTTCAGTTACAATATTCTGAGCACGGGAAAGTATTCCTCCAGCGGCAAGGCGTTTAAGTCCTATGGAGTGAATATGCGTTCGCATGTCGGTCTGGAAGTGCCAAAGTCGCTTTTCGAGATGCTGAAAAGCGGCGGTGACGGTGACAGTTATGTCATCAACGACCTCAAATTGGGGATGCGCAGCTATGCCGAGGTATTCTTTAACTATTCCCGTAAGGTCAATGACGCTCTGACCATCGGAGGTACCGTCAAGGGTCTCGTCGGCCTGGCAGCGGCGGATATGAATGTATCCGAATTGTCGGCAGTCATAGACGGGGATGTCGTGAATGTCAGGGGCAACGGTGAACTGAGGGCTTCTCTCCCGGTGGAGTTCGGCACTGACGCTGAGGGGAATATAGATTTCAGCGATATTCCCACAGATGGTTTCTCCCTGTCCGGTTACGGAGCGGCCCTGGATCTCGGAATTACTTATGATTTGTTTGACGGGGCGCTGCAGCTCAGCGCATCGGTCAATGACCTGGGAGCCGTCTATTGGAACAACAACACCTGTGCTACGCTTGCGGCATCGAACTCTTTCACTGTAGGTGACTCTGACAATGCAGGCGATACGCTTGAGGATATGTTCGGCTTCAAGTCTGACAAGGAGGGTAAGAGCGAGATGGCCATGCTGCCTACCATGGTCAATCTCGGTGCGAAATACGATGTGCCCTTTGTCCCCGGACTCGGTGTCGGTGCATTGTGCTCATTCCGTATGGGTGACAGTATTGACAAGTATTCGGATATTAGGGTGGGAGCATCCTACCAGTTGGGACGCGTGTTCGGCATTTCCGGTACCTGCGGCATGTCCAACCAGGGATTTGTCTATGGTGCGGCAGCCAATCTCCGTCTTGCATGCCTGAATGTCTTTGCCGGCATAGACGGTATACCATCCAGGGTGACACCTCAGTTTGTCCCCGTAGATTCCATGTCTTCTGTAGTAAAAGTCGGAGTAGCTCTCGCGTTCGGCAAGGGACGCGGCAAGTGAAGTAGGAATATATGAAGAAAACAATTGTATGTTTGTTGGTTGCCTGTATAGCCTGTGTGGCTGTGCAGGCACAGTCGTCTATGGAGATGTCTCCAGACAGCAAGTCTTGTGAGAAATGGATTTCGGAGCATTTCGCAGAGGGCAAGGTGCCGCCGTTCTCATTCCGCTATGGCGGCAGGGAATCCGCGCGTCTGCTCCCTACCTGGCGTTTTATGTCTTCGGAGATACCTGCAGGAGCAGGTGAGAGGCAGCATTCGTATATATGGGAGGCGCGTGACGGTTTCCAGGTAGAGTGCAGTGTAAAGAGTT
>CAZKRZ010000168.1:0-3536 GCA_964555325.1 uncultured Muribaculaceae bacterium | reverse complement strand
CACCGCATGGAAGGAGGAGGCTGTGCGCAAGGTCACCCAAAGACTCTACGCCATGCTGGGGATACGCAAAATCGACTGGTACATCTTCAAGAACTTCATCCTGACGTTCTTTATAGCGTTGCTGCTCATCATCGGCATCGTCATCATATTCGATATCAGCGAGAAGATTGACGACTTCGTATCGCACGAGGCCCCTCTCAAAGCCATCATATTCGACTACTACGTCAATTTCGTCCCGTATTTTATAAATATGTTCAGCCCCTTGTTCGTGTTTATCACGGTGATATTCTTTACGAGCAAGATGGCTGGCAATTCGGAGATTATCGCAATACTCTGTGGAGGAGTCAGTTACAGGCGTCTGTTATTGCCATACATGGCAGCGGCCGGCATGATTGCCGCCCTGTCCCTGTATCTCAACCTGTTCGTCATTCCCAATTCCAACCAGACGCGGCTGGAGTTCCAGGACAAATATGTCAAGCACAAATCCGTGACCAACAGATATGTCCATTATCAGATAGACCCCGGCACATTCGTTTATGTGGAGTCTTTCAGCACGTGGAACAACACCGCATACAAATTCACCCTCGAGGAAATACGGGACAACCAGCTGCTGAAGAAGATTTCGGCGGAGACCGCCGTATGGGACAGCACCATGGCAGGCTGGCACCTGCGCAAATGCTTTACACGCGAATATGTGGACGGAGTGCAGGACAAGGTCAGCACCTGTGACCAGATAGACACGGTCATCAATCTCGTCAAGGCTGATTTCTACCGCAACAAGCACACGGTGGAGACCCTCCCGGCCAAGGAATTGGACGAACTCATCAAGACGCAGAAGATGAGGGGAGACGCCAATGTGATGTACGCCGAGATAGAGAAGCACACGCGTCTGGCGCTGCCGTTCTCCGCATTCATTCTCACGGTGATGGGCGTCACCCTGTCATCACGCAAACGGCGCGGCGGCATAGGATGGAATCTCGCCATAGGCATCGCACTGGCATTCTCATACATCCTGTTCCTGAAGTTCAGCCAGATGTTTGTCTATACGGGCACGATGTCGGCATTCGTGGCGTTATGGCTGCCCAATGTGCTGTTTGCAATCATCACTGCGTTCCTATACAAGACCGCCCAGAAGTAAGAGCAAGATATGACTGTAAAGATTATCAACCATTCCCCCTACCCCATGCCGGCGTATGCGACTCCTCAGTCCGCAGGCGTGGATCTGAGGGCCTATATACCTGCCAAAATCACCATTGCACCCCTACAGAGGGCCATTGTCCCGACCGGACTGCATATGCAGATTCCCGCAGGGTTTGAGGGACAGGTAAGACCGCGCAGCGGACTCGCGGCAAAGCACGGTATCACAGTGCTCAACACTCCGGGCACAATAGACTCGGATTACAGGGGCGAGATCAAGGTGATATTGGTAAATCTCTCCGATGAGGCATTCGACATCGAGCCGGGCGAGCGCATCGCGCAGATGGTGTTTGCCAGGCACGAGCAGGCCGTATTCATCGAAGCGGAGTCATTGGAAGAAAGTGAAAGAGGCGATGGAGGTTTCGGCTCCACCGGCACAAAATAAGCATTCATGCACAGTATATACGAATTGTTTCTCCAATGCGGCAGGCGCATTGCTACCGACAGCCGCACAATCAGGGGTGGAGAACTGTTTTTTGCCCTCAAGGGTGAGAATTTCGACGGCAACGAATACGCTGCGGCAGCATTGGAAAAGGGCGCGGCATACGCTGTAGTATGCGAGGACAGCACGGCAGCGGCATCCTGCAATCCGCAGATGATAGCCGTTCCGGATACGCTCGCGGCGCTGAAGGAGCTCGCAAGGGAGCACCGCATGACATTCGGATTCCCCGTCATAGGGCTGACAGGCACAAGCGGCAAGACCACTACCAAGGAACTCATACGCGCCGTCCTGTCTACCAAGTTCCGCACAGCGGCTACCCAGGGCAATTTCAACAATGACATCGGAGTGCCTCTGACCCTGCTCGGAATAGACCCGGCGGAGACAGACATCGCAGTCATCGAAATGGGTGCGAGCCATCCTGACGACATTGCCACTCTCGTGGAGACCGCATGCCCGGACTACGGGCTCATCACCAATGTCGGCAAGGCTCATCTGGAGGGATTCGGAGACATCGATGGCGTACGCGCCGCAAAAGGACAGTTGTACGACTACCTGGAGGCCCACGGAGGTACGGCATTCGTCAATGACAGAGACCCCATGATACAGGGCATGGCTGCGGAGAGGGGCGGCATGAAGACTATCCCCTACAGCATAAATGCAGAGATTTCCGACCCGACGGCGGACAACCCCTGCCTGAGCATGAATATCGAGGGATACGGGGTGCTGCACACCCGTCTGATAGGCAGTTACAATTCCGCCAATGTATTGACTGCCATTGCGGTAGGCTCTCACTTCGGCATCTCGCTGCCGGATGCGGCGCAGGCCATAGCCGCGTATGTGCCGGAGAGCAAACGCTCCCAACTGATGAAAGCCGGTTCCAACACCTTGATTGTAGACTGCTACAATGCCAATCCGAGCAGCATGAGCGCAGCACTGGACAATTTCGCATCCATGGCTGCACAGCGCAAGGTGGCGTTGCTTGGAGACATGATGGAACTCGGAGAGGAATCATTCAAGGAGCATACGACAATCGCCCGCAAGGCGATGGCGGGCGATTATTCGGCTTATTTCGTGGGCGGCGAGTTTGCCGCGGCATTGTCAGCGATTGCAGGCGTGCCGGACCTCGAGTCCAACGGGACTTCCCTTTCGCCCCGCACATTCGCAGATGCGGACACTCTCGGCGCTTATCTGCGCGAGCATCCGCTCCACGACTGTACCATACTCATCAAAGGCTCGCACGGCATGCACATGGACAGCCTTATACCAGTCCTTGATCTGCCATAGCGTTGGCGACCTTGATGAAGCCCGCTATATTGGCGCCTTTTACATAATTGACATATCCGTCCTCTTCTGTGCCGTATTTCAGACATGCGGCATGGATGTCGGACATTATGGTGTGCAGATGGGCATCCACTTCTTCCTTGGTCCAATGCTGGCGCATGCTGTTCTGGGTCATTTCCAGACCTGATGTAGCCACGCCTCCGGCATTGGATGCCTTGCCCGGCGAGTACAGCAGTTTTGCAGCCTGGATCAGTTCTATGGCCTCCGGAGTGGTGGGCATGTTGGCTCCCTCCACGATGCAGCGGCAGCCGTTGTCTATCAGATGACGGGCATCATCGGCATTGAGTTCATTCTGCGTGGCGCAGGGCATTGCGATGTCGCAGGGAATATTCCAGGGACGCTCTCCGGGGAAATACTGTGCTTCGGGATATTTGGTCACATACTCCCTGATGCGGCCGCGGAGGACATTCTTGAGATACATCACATACTCCATCTTCTCCTCGTCAAGTCCCTGAGGATCATAGACAAATCCGTCCGAATCCGACAGTGTGACGACCTTGGCGCCAAGGCGCATCGCTTTCTGTGAAGCATATTGGGCCACATTTCCGGAGCCTGA
>CAZKRZ010000167.1:0-3566 GCA_964555325.1 uncultured Muribaculaceae bacterium | reverse complement strand
AGGTTAGACGCACCGTCCGAGGCCGCTATATCCGCGAGAGCGCGGAGCGCCTCGAAATACCGCTCGTCCACATACGGGTCCACAGGGCAGACGACAACGACTTCATCCGCCGGCACTCCCCTCTTGTCGTGCAGATACGCACTCGCCAGCGCAATGGCAGGGAATGTATCCCTGCGGCACGGCTCGATGCTGATACCTACATTGTCATCGCCGAGCTGTTCCCTGATACCGGGCACCTGCGCCTCTCCGGCCGCAATGGTCACTCCGGCTTCCGAATCCACACTGCGTATATGCCTGTACATACGCTGCAACATAGACTCATACCCTCCGTCAGGAGATCTGAACAGACGGAGAAACTGCTTGGAGCGAATGTCATTGGATAACGGCCAGAGCCTTTTGCCCGAGCCACCGCTGAGTAGGATAATCTGCATTATTCAATAGTTTATCAATTATGCTCCAGTTCGTATTCAATCACTTACGGATACCACTCCGTGGCCGGCTGTCACAGCAACAGTCGCAAAAAATGCCGCCATCGGAACAGGTCTGACAAGCATGGCATATTACATTATATGAAATCACTGCAACAACCCCTGTTCCAACGACAACACAAACATAGCGAATATTCACTCAAACAGCAAGACTGACGGAGAGGCTCAACTCCCCGTCAGTCAAAAGAACTTGAAAAGAACCGCCCCTGCTACAGGGCGCCGCATCACATCGCCTGGCAGGCAGTGATAGAGATCATCTTGTAAATATCATCCACCGAGCAGCCGCGGCTGAGGTCATTGACCGGACGGGCGATACCCTGGAGGATAGGACCGATAGCATCGGCTCCACCGAGACGCTGCACGAGTTTGTACGCGATGTTGCCGACCTCGAGGCTCGGGGCGACGAGGACATTGGCATGACCTGCAATCTCCGAACCGGGAGCCTTTTTCTCGCCCACCGACGGCACCAGTGCGGCATCCGCCTGCAGTTCACCGTCAATCTTGAGTTCGGGAGCCATCTGATGTGCAATGGCTGTCGCCTCAACAACCTTGTCCACTACCTCATGCTTGGCAGAGCCCTTGGTGGAGAATGACATCATGGCGACACGCGGCTCCGCAAATCCCGCCACGCTCTTGGCTGTCTGCGCTGTGCAAACGGCAATCTGCGCAAGCTGCTGCGCGTCGGGCACAGGGGTCACAGCCACATCGCCCATCACCAGCACACCATCCTCACCATACTGAGGGGTCTTGGTAATCAACAGCATGGCACCGCTCACGCAATTCACGCCGGGAGCGCATTTGATGATCTGGAGCGCAGGACGCAGGGTATCTCCTGTCGTGCTGAGGGCTCCGCTGATCTGTCCGTCCGCATCTCCGCTCTTGATGATGAGACATCCGAAATAGAGAGGGTTTAGAACAGTCTTAGCAGCCTGCTCGGGAGTCATTCCCTTGTTTTTGCGCAGTTCGTAGAGCAGGTTCGCATATTCCTCCGTCTTGGGACTGGTGGCAGGATCGATAATGGTCGCGTCACCGATATGCTCAAGCCCCAACTCGGCAGCCTTTGCCATAATCTCGTCACGATTGCCTATGAGAATGATGTCCGCAAGACCGTCTGCGATGGCGCGGTCTGCAGCTGTAATAGTGCGCTCCTCGAGAGACTCCGGGAGCACGATGCGCTGCCTGTTGGATTTGGCACGCGCGATAATGCTGTCAATCAATGTCATATCTGAATAATACTTGTATATACCATATCTTCGGCAACAGGAGACCTCCTGCCTATACGCCGATTATGGCAAAGTTAGCAACTTTGTTCCGATATTGGTATCCTTACAGCCCACAATAATGCCGCAAAAGGCACACCACTGGTCAGACATGCCTGCAATCCCCTCCCCGAGAGCGTCTCTCACTCTATCACGCGCAGCGCGACAGCTATCTTGTGCTGGCTGTTCCAGAGCCATATCAGCCCTGCGTCAGTAATATCCTCCACCGTCCATGACAAGTCCTTATACCCGCGCACGTCCGAGTCAGATGTCCATTCCAGAGAACCGGTCAGGCTCTGACCCACACGCGACGGTACAGCGGAGAGTTCAACCTGGAAATACTCCGACATGGTATCATCTCCAATGCGAAACAGCATCTGTGTCGGGCTGTACAGTTCCTGCCAGGCATCTCCCGCATACTTATGCTTTACAGTACCTCCGACCAACATGCAGGGCACATCATATTTACGGGTCAGCCCGCCATCGAAACTCTTTTCCTCACGACAGGCTATCGCACAGATTGTCAGCACTATGCTGACGACAAAATATCCAAATCGTCTCATCACTTGAGGCCTCCTATCCTCTTGCAGATAATGTCACGCCGTCCACCGGCATATTCGACCGTCGCCTTGAGCACTCCTCCGCCCGATGGTATCGTGTAATAGCCATCCGCCTCGACCTCTATCGGACGCCCGTCCATAGTCCATTCGACCGACATAGCCCCTCGGGCATTATACACCCTCAGGGGAATGCGTCTGTAATCATTCATCACGATGAACGGCTTGCCGGCACATGGCTTTGTCGTGACAGACACCGTACAGTTATAATCCACACCCTCAACCGAAATGTCCACGCGCGCAGAATAGCCTCTACTCGGCTTGAGCCCCTCCACCGTATAGGCATACATACCGTCTCCATAGGGACGCACCTCCTCATCGCACAGCAACTTGTCCCCTTCGTACAGCCTTAGGCGGCAAGGCACTCCGGACACTCCGGACAAATCCGCCTGCCAGCCGAGGATAACCGCATCCTGATAAGTATCCGTTACCGTGAATGACAACGGCGAAAGGACAGAGAATGACACCGTCCCGGCATTGTTCCGTATGCCTTTGAGAGTAAAGAGCGGAGAATCGCCACTGCGGAATGCCAGTGCTGGATCGGTCGATACCCCGAATGTGTCATTCGTCCCATAGGGCCAGAACAACTGCCTGTCATTGCTGACGTTACGCA
This sequence comes from uncultured Muribaculaceae bacterium, assembly GCA_964555325.1. Taxonomy (GTDB): domain Bacteria; phylum Bacteroidota; class Bacteroidia; order Bacteroidales; family UBA932; genus Cryptobacteroides. The sequence continues at coordinate 589 of CAZKRZ010000167.1, read as the reverse complement.
CCGGAGAGACCAGCCTGCAACACTGGAAGTCCGGGCGGCAGTTCACCTCGTTGTAATCCCAACGCTCACGCGGCGTCATATTCATATCGTAAGTCTCCGAGTATCCGGCATTTCCGCTGCTACGCCTGTCTATATGGTACATAAGCATGCCGGAACCGCCTATGTATTTGTCCCATCCGGAAGCACGGCGCGCTTCTATCAGATAATACTCGTCAGCATTCTCCCCCTCTATCTTGAGAGCCCTGCGTTCTTCGGATATGGGCGGCATAGTATAAGCGCCTGCCGAGACAGGCTCGGGAGACAAGAGGCCTGCAAGCTGCAGTTCCAGTGCATTGTAGTTAGGCGGAGTCGCGCCGTCATTGTTGTACGAGCCGGCGCACATTATAGATGTGGAGTACAGCGCGTCCGTATATCCTCCACTGGACTCATAATCAGTATCATACAGGTCATACTGACCCAGAATGTGAGAAAATTCGTGGCAGAATGTGCCTATGGTAGTGAACGATATATCCCCTCCGGTACGCATGCAGAGTTCGGAACTCATGGCATAGGCATCCACCTGCACCCCGTCAAAAGTAAGGTTGGGGAC
>CAZKRZ010000166.1:0-3607 GCA_964555325.1 uncultured Muribaculaceae bacterium | reverse complement strand
ACAGACTACCTCCGTCTCGACAACCTGACTGTCGCATACAACCTCAACCGCAAGGTCTGCAAGTTCGGCGACGTCCGCTTCTCATTAGGCGTACAGAATCTGTTCACCATAACAGGATACTCCGGACTCAACCCTGCCGGCGGCACTATGATGGGCGGCAACAATGACGTCAACGACGGATTCGACACCGGCGCATACCCTCTGGCGAGGACCGTCACTGCCGGTATACGTGTAACATTCTAATATAGAAATGTCATGAAACTCAGATATATAACAGGACTATTGCTGGCAACGGCCGCATGCGCCATGTCATGCACCCTCGAGGAGGATCCCAAGGGCAAACTCACCAACGGGACATTCTTCACCTCGCAGGAAGACCTCAACATGAGCATCTACTCGCTCTACAATGTGGTCGCCCAACATCAGTGCTCCTCCGCCGGATTCGAAGCGGCATTCCAGGGGGATGACATCACGACCAATCCGGGCAGTAACAAGCAGCATTTCGCCGAAATAGACGCATTCCATGTCACAGACGGCAATATGGGCGTGGAGAGGCTGTGGAACGGCAGTTACAGCGCCATCAAGGCTGCAAACAACATCATAGACAATGCCGGCAAGGCACAGGCCTCGGAAGAGGAAAAGAACATCGCAATAGGCCAGGCAAAGTTCTGGAGGGCGTATTTCTACTTCTATCTGGTCAGGAATTTCGGCGACATTCCCATGCCTCTGACCGTAGGTACTGACTACAACCGCAGCAAAGCCACTGTCGAGGAGGTCTACAATCAGATCGAACTGGATCTGCAGGACTGCATCGCCACACTGCCTACCTCGTATGAGAGATTCGGTGCACCGCGCTTTGCCAATGGCGTCAATGCCTTTATCACCAAACAGGCAGCGCAGGCTATGCTCGTGCCCGTATATATGGCAAGGGGCGGCTGGCCTCTCAAACAGACCGAGTATTACGGCAAGGCCGCCACGCTCGCCAAAGAGCTGATAGACAAGAGTGAGAGCCATGAGTACGAGTTCATCCTCGAGAATGACTACAAGGATGTCTACGCCTATGCTTCCAACAATTACACAAACGAGACCATGCTCGGCTTTGATTTCCACCTCATTGGCAACTGGGCACCGAACGATTCGGAATTCTCGTCCTGCGACGGATTCCAGTCCTTGGGTGACTATGCCGGCTGGGGCGATGATTTCGGCGCGATAAAATTCTGGAAGGAGTTCCCCGACGGACCGCGCAAGGATGCTGTCTATTCCAAGCAGATTCTCGTGCCCGGAGCCATGCTCGGCGGTATCACAGGCCAGGACGACAAGTTGTTTAACTGGTATGACGATTTCTTCAAGACCATGGAATACCAGCCTCAGATATGCAACAAGTCCTACTCCGTGACATCCGCAGACCAGTGCTGGGTCACAGGTGCGTATGTGGATTATGACTACACGCTGCCTCCTTATCTCGGCATGGTGTCCGACGCCCGCAACAGGCTCATCCGCTACGCGGAAATGCTGCTGTGGTACGCCGAGTCGCAGGCCAGGGCTGACGGCAGTCCCAACGCATTCGCCAGGCAGTGCCTCAACCGCGTCAGAAACCGCGCAGGACTGGGTGACTGGTCCGGAGCGGACAGTGAATTTGCGGATGCCTGCGTGCAGGAGCACGGCTGGGAGGTCGCCTGCTATTGGATGGCTGTGGTGACGAGGAGGGATGACATGATGAGAATGGAACTGCTCGAAAAGCATTTCAACGAGAGAAAGGCCAATGTCCCCATAGAGGTCGCTCCCGGTGTGAAAATCGCCGAAAAGGTCCTCATTCCCGAATCCGTCACTTGGCAGGGAGAAAAGAGCATTTATATGCCATATCCCGCACTTGACAGAAATCTCAACCCTAATCTGCAATAAGAAATGACCCTGTCTTCCAGAATGCTGGCCGCCGTTGCGGCGATACTGACATTTTACAATACCGCCTACTCGATGGGAGGGCCGCAGGAGATTGTCCCGCGACCGCAGGAATACAGCATTCTGCCCGGAGAGTACAGCATTCCGGAGGACGGGGTGGTTTTAAACATAAGACTGGGCAATGTCCCGGGACTGCCTGACGGGCTGGAGGAATGGTGCCGCGAAGGGGCATACCGTCTCGAAGTCAGGCGCAACAAAGTGACAATCAGAGCGTTTTCGGAAACAGGGGTATTCTATGCCAGGCAGAGTCTCGGGCAGATGTGCAAGGACTCGCGCAGTATTGCCTGCTGCACGGTCACGGACTACCCCCGGTTCCGTTGGCGCGGACTGATGTTCGACATCTCGAGGTTTTATCTGCCGGCAGAGTTCCTGCGGCGGCAGATAGATGTGATGGCACAGCTCAAGATGAATGTGATGCATGTCCACCTGACAGATGACGGCGGCTGGAGACTCGAAATGCCCTCCCTGCCGGAACTTACAGAGAAGACCGCATTCAGATTGGGCAATTCCTGGAAAGAATGGGGCGCACAAGGGCACCGCTATGCCTCGCGTGAGGACAGATTGGCAAGCGGCGGCTATCTGAGCGGAGAGGAGATGCGCAGGCTGGTGCAATACGCCGCGGAGAGACATATTGTCATCATCCCGGAAATAGACGTGCCGGGGCACTCCGATGCCGCCCTCGCCACCTATCCCTGGCTGCGCTGCCGCAACAGTGACGGCTCTCCAAGGATGGATACCCACGAACTCTGCATAGGCAATCCGCAGACATACGAATTCTTATACAAGGCTTTTGACGACATCCTCGATATGTTCCCCTCCGAGTACATTCACATAGGAGGAGACGAAGCATCTACCTCCGCATGGGCGGAATGTCCTGAATGCAAGGCTCTTATGGAGCGAGAGGGGATGAGCGGAGTCTCGGAGATACAATCGTATCTGGTGGCAAAGGTCGCAGAGCATATCACCGCCAAGGGGCGGAAAGTCATCGGATGGCATGACCCGCTCAACGGCAGGATTCCCGACGGAATGTCTCTGATGGCATGGTTCGGAGGTCCCCGTCTCGGGGAGGAGATAGCACGCCAGGGCATAGATGTCGTCATGTCGCCCAACACCCTGTGCTACCTCGACTATTGCCAGGACGCACCTGTAAAAGAGCCCCACCCCATGGGATCATACATGCCGATAGATTCGGTGTACTCCTACAATCCCACTGCATTGCTCGACAAGGATGCCGCCTCCAGGGTGCTCGGCGTACAAGGCAACCTGTGGACCGAACATATAGATTCGGAACAGGAGGCGGAATACATGCTGTATCCGAGGGCAATAGCCATAGCGGAGGTGGGCTGGAGCAGTCCCGACCGCAATACGCAGGAATTCCGGGAGAGGGCTTCGGCATTCTGCAAGGAATATCTCTCGGGATACGATTATTTCGACCTGGACGATGAGGTCGGAGAGAGAAGCGCGTTCTTTCACCACGCGGAGCATCTCGCCACAGGAGCGGCTGTATTGTACAACAGCCCGTGCGCAGAGCGGTTCCCGGGATCCGGAGCGACCGTGCTGACAGACGGCAGATTGGGCGGCTGGAGTTTTGAGGGAGACAGGTGGAACGGATTCAACACCGATATGGATATCACCTTGGACCTCGGCG
>CAZKRZ010000165.1:0-3608 GCA_964555325.1 uncultured Muribaculaceae bacterium | reverse complement strand
CGCCTCGATGCCGAGCAGCGTGTGATGGAGATCGCCCGTATGCTCAGCGGCTCCTCCATAACTCCTGCGGCTGTTGCAAACGCCCGTGAACTCTTGGGCTAAGTCTTTGACTGTAACCATAAAACTTATATACCATGAAGCGTATTATACTCTTCTCGTTGGCGGTCACAATATTTGCATCTGTAGCAGGTGAGTGGACCGTCTCTGCACGTGTTGCCGCCAAGGTCGGTTTCCACAAAGAATGCGAACGCGAATACATCTGGCCTAAAGGCAAGATGCCTGATGCACAGGCAGGGCAGATTGCTGCTATGACAGACGAGACATCCGCTGCCGGATTCAAGGCAGACAAATACCGCATACCATATATAGAATGGTTTGACGCTCCTGCGGACAGCATCCGTAAAGGGGCGTGCATGATACTCATCTCCGGCGGCTCTTATCAGGACTGCTGCGATGTGGAACTCATCAAGGAATGGAGCCGTAAACTCACCGCGCTCGGCATTCAGTGTGTCAATTTTGTATACCGCACGCCGCGTCCTGTGGCACTTCCTATCTACCAGACTGCATGGGAAGACGGGCAGAGGGCGGTCAGAATGGTGAGGAACGAGGCCTCGCGCCGTGGTTTCGACCCCGAGAAGATAGGCGTCATATCCATGTCTGCCGGCTCGCATCTCGCGCTCTTGCTGGCAACGAGTTCGCAGACAGCGGCGTATGCCGAGGTGGATGCCTTGGACAAGCTGCCCTGCCACATCAACTGGGCTATAGTCAATGCGCCAGGCTATGTCACCACTGACGCGGAAGCCGGGACACCTTCCGTCAGGCAGGGGTATGGTGCGGATGTCCGTCTGAGCGAGGTGTTCAAATTCGATTCCGCGACATGTCCCATGAGCCTGCACCATGGCGGCGAAGATCCCTATTCTCCCAATGGCTCTACATTGGTGTACAGGAAGTTGCGCCAGATGGGAGTCCCTGCGGAACTGCACCTGTATCCCGGTAAGGGGCATGGAGCATTCGGATTTGACAGGGGAGTGGAGTTTATGCGTCAGATGGGCTGGCTCGGAGAGTTGGGCAAGGAGGTCCGTCTGATGGACCGTTATACGGATGACGATGCCGTGGCAGAGCACATAGTCGAGGATATATGGCCCGAGGGCAAAATGCCTGACGCGCAGGAGCATCAGTGCAAGCCTTACCTGGAGTGGTATATTCCCAAGAATCTGACTACTACTGCGATACAGATAATCTACGCCGGCGGCGCGTATGAGTTCAACCATCCGGAAGACTTCGAGGTCACACCGGCGAGACGCTATCTCAATGCCAGGGGAATGACTGTAGTTACGGTCAAATACCGTACACCGCGTCCGGAGGGGCTTGCCAAGCACACCACCGCGTGGCAGGACATCCAGAGGGCGGTGCGCATAGTGAGGAGCGAGGCTGCCTCCAGGGGGCTGGATTCCGACAGGATAGGCATTATGGGCAGTTCTGCAGGCGGACACCTTACGCTCATGGGAGTGACTTCTTCCAGACACCAGTCCTATCTGCCAATCGATCAGATAGACAAGTTGCCTTGCAATGTCCAGTGGGGCGTAGGCATCTATCCGGCGTATGCGCTGACTGACGGTGTAGACAATCATAACACCACCGGAGGCAATGACGATGCTGCCGTGCTGGTGCCGGAATTTTCTTTCGATCTCGATACCGCTCCCATGCTGTTCATACATGGCGATGCGGACGGCTGGGCTGCCATGAATTCGGTCAAGGTGTGGGAAAAGATGCGCGCTATGGGCGTTCAGTGCGAACTGCACACCCTTGCTACCCGTGACCACTGTTTCCAGAGAGAGGCGTCTCCCGGAACAGGCAGCTACACATGGCTCGACAGGATAGCCGACTTTCTTACTAACTGCATAAATTTATGAACACAAAAACCTTCTTAACTGCATTTTTTGCGGTTCTTGCCCTCTCGGCCTGCGCGCCGGAAGAGGACAGTCCGACGCCAGTAGTGCCGCCGGGAAGCATTCCTGCAACTTCTGTAAAGATAACGCCTTCATCCATCGAACTCGCGGTGGATTCGACGGCAGTCGTAGAAGTGACGGTCGTGCCGGAAAACACCACTGATGTTACATGGACCTGGAAATCAGACCGTCCGGAAGTGGCTGTGGCAGAAAAATCTACTGTGACAGCCGTAGGTGCCGGTGATGCTGTGCTGACGCTGACCGTCGGATCTGTCACCGCGAATCTCAAGGTGAGAGTCACGGCTCCTGAAGCCCCCGGCCCGGGCACAAATCCTGGTACACAGCCTGATACTATCATAGTAGAGGGTGCTGTCGACCTCGGACTGAGTGTGAAATGGGGAGCGTACAATGTCGGCGCGAAATCTCCCGAGGAGTTCGGCGGCTATTACAGCTATGGCGAGACCGAGGCGCGCACGGATGCCAGGAGTTATGACAATTATAAGTGGTACAGTTCATCCAAGGGGCTGTTGAAATATAATGTCAATCCAGAGAATGGTGTTGTCGATGACAGGCTGTACCTGCTGCCGGAAGACGATGCGGCGACAGTCACTTTCGGAGATGGCTGGAGAATGCCTACCAATAACGAAATGCGCGACCTGGTGATGAAATGCTCATGGAGCAACTATGAATACAATGGTGTCAAGGGCTATAAAGTGACCGGCACCACCGGTAATTCCATCTTCATTCCCAAAGCCGGTCTTGTGGATATGAGGCAGACAGAAGCAAGCCAGGTGGGGGAGAGCGCTTGGTTCTGGACTAATGAAAGCAGTGACCGCAACGGACTTACCCATGCGTATGCCTGTAACAGCGAACAAGACTATATGGATTTCCTTACCAGGCAATTGGTCTATAACAGGATATGCGGCATGAGCGTGAGACCTGTATATGGCGATGCCGTCAAGAGGGATTCGATTACGCTCAACAGCTGGAGCCGCGTCTCTCAGTCTGCAGTATCTCTGAAACTCCGTGCATATCTGCATATAGCCGAAGACCGTATCCCCGAGGCTGAATATGGTGTCTGCTACAGCAGGACTTCGCAGAATCCGAGGCTCACTGACGCATTCGTGTCCGGTACTCTCCAATCCGGCACCAACAATGTGATTGCCGCGCTGACCAGTCTGGAGCCTGATACCAAATACTGGTGCTGTGCATGGGTCACTGTCGGAGGACTGACATATTATAGCGCTCCATGGGATTATACCACCTCCGGTACATCTACGATACTGGCGAGTGGGGACCTGATTTCCAGCAAGGGTACGAGTGCACGCGTCAGCGCGTCCTTCAACCTGGCTGATGTCGTCTACAAGGATATGGAAATGGGTGTCTGTTACGGCACTTCTGCCAATCCTACTGCAGATGCGTCATTCGTGCCTGTCTCTGGTACCGGTGCGGAGTCTGGGCCGGCTACCTATAAGGCTACCCTTGACGGTCTGACCTCCGGCAGGGAGTATCATTGGCGTGCTGCCCTCAAGATAGACGGACAGGTGCTGTATGGAGAGGACAAGACATTCGTCGCGGGTACGGGCGGCGTCTCCCTGGAGGCTGTGGATCTCGGACTGAGTGTTAAATGGGCCAATATGAATGTCGAGGCGGAGACCC
>CAZKRZ010000164.1:0-3623 GCA_964555325.1 uncultured Muribaculaceae bacterium | reverse complement strand
CCCGGGTCGCTGCGGAATTCCTCGACGGAACGGAAAGTCAGTATGTCCACGCCGGTGAACATATCGGACAATATGGAACGCATTGCCATGCACTCCAGGGAATTGCTGTCTATTAGAGCTATCGTGGGCGTCATCTCCGGACCAATAATACTGCAACAGACAAAGTTAGCACTTTCCTATCACAAATGATAGTTGTCCGGTATGGCGGGGAACGCTATTTTTGCGCTGCGATTGCGGAATCGGCGCTGGATACGTCATAGAAATAGCCCGCATATCGCATTCCGGTAAAGATTATGTTGTATAGAAAGTGTATTATCGCGGCATTTGCCATAGCCGGCATTATGCCAGTCAGCCTCCATGCGGAGGACATCCAGATCGACACCCTGGCGGAATCTGTCGTCGCTGCGGCCCCCAAAGACATGGTGCCGCTCCGCAAAATGAGTTTTTCCAGTTCCTCATTCTACTCGGGGACTATTGCAGAAACTGGCCTCAAAGGGGTCAAGGACCTCTCCGCGCTCGCTCCCGGACTGTTTATACCCGAATACGGTTCGAGGCTTACTACCTCTGTGTATATCAGGGGAATAGGTTCGAGGACAGGGGAGTCTCCCGTCAGCATGTATGTGGACGGTATCCCCGTCTCTGACAAGAGCGCATTCGATTTCCTGCTCGCCGATGTCGAGCGTATAGATGTCCTGCGCGGACCTCAGAGCACGCTCTACGGGCAGAATACCATGGGTGGTCTGATACGCGTATTCACCAAAGACCCGCGCCATTGCGACGGGACGGATATACGGCTCGGGGCGGCGACATACGGGGACTTCGATGCCGCTGTGACCCATTATCATCATTTCGGTGACAAGGTCTCCGCCATGGCAGGTCTGTCGTACAGCCGCAAGGGCGGATTCTATACCAATGCGGCACGAGGAGGTGAGAAAGTCGATGACGGCAATGACCTTGCGGCGCGATTCCGCATAGTCGCGACACCGTCCTCGGCTACATCCATGGATCTGAATGTCCGCTATTCTTTTACAGACCAGGGAGGCTATCCGTATTGCAAGGACGGTGAAGCCGTTTCCTACAACAGGCGCAGCTCCTATCGCCGTCATCTGCTTGACGCCGGTCTCAACCTGCAGCATACAATGGCTGACGGCAGGGTGTTCGGCAGCGTTACAGGACTGCAGATGCTTGATGATGAGATGAATATGGACCAGGACTTCACGGCGGCGGACATTTATTCCCTGATGCAGCGCCAAAAGACGGGCATGCTCTCCCAGGAATTTACAGTCAAGCACAGCGGCGGCCGTTGGAATAGGGTGACGGGTCTGTTCCTGCAGGGACGCCTTGCCGATACCGACGGTCCGGTGACCTTCCACAAGGACGGCACCGCATGGCTCGGCAATATGGTCAGCACCATGGCAGGGAAGTATCTGCCCACTATACAGAGCGGCCCCATGACCATGAACTTTGTGTTGAGGGACAAGATACTCGACTCGGACCTTGCATTTGACGGGGTGTACAAGACACCTACGGCCGGAGCGGCATTGTTCCATCAGTCGGATTACAACGGACTGTTCGGAGTCGAGGGACTTAGCGGCACAGTCGGCCTGCGCCTCGATGTACAGAGGAGATGGCTCGAATACGACAACAGTTATTCATTCTCGCATGAATACTCCCTTGCCGGCAGTCTCAGCATGCCTGCAGGCGATAGGGAGATCCCGATGGTGCCCGCCCGGACTTTCGATGTCAGCAGGCATTTTGAGGACAATATGCAGGATACCGACTTTGAGATTGTGCCCAAATTCGCGCTCCAGTATGAACTGCCGACCGCCGGCTCTGTCTATGCCTCTGTGAGCCGCGGATATCGTTCCGGAGGATACAATATACAGATGTTCAGCGAGTTCATGCAGACAGACATGCAGAATGTCATCAAGGCAGACATCGCCGGAGCGACTATCCCTGTAGTCGAGTCGGTCGGCATGATTCCGGCAGACGCCAAGGAGAATATCCTGCAGGTGCTCGGGGAAATGTCCGATCCGCAGAGCCAGGATGCAGCGAGCATGGTCAGATATGCTCCGGAGCATGCGTGGAATTACGAACTGGGCTCTCACTTGAGGCTCTTCGGCGGCAGGCTCTATGCCGATCTGTCCGCATTCTGGATAGAGACGAGCGATCTGCAACTCTCGCAGATGGCGCCGAGCGGTCTGGGCAGGGTGACTGTCAATGCCGGCAGCAGCCGTTCTGTCGGTGCGGAAGCCGATCTGCGAGCCTCCATCACTGACGCCCTGTCTCTGAATGTCGCATACGGATATACCTATGCGCGCTTCCGCGACGGACGCGACGCCTATGTGCCTTTCACTCCGGCAAATACCCTTTCTGTGAATGCCCGTTATGCCTGGGAGCGTTGCGGATTCCTCGACAGGATTGTGCTGACAGGAGGCTGGCACGGCGCAGGCAGGATATATTGGGACGAAGCCAATGAGATGTGGCAGAACTTCTATGGGACTGCGGACGCCCGGCTGATGTTTGAGCGCGGCGGCTACAGCCTGACCCTGTGGGGCTCCAACCTCTTCAATGACCGCTCGCAGGCATTCTGCTTTACATCTATGGGCAACACCTTCCACCAGAAGATAAACCCTTTCCAGGGCGGAATCGAGATAGCCGTTCATTTCTGACAGGCTCAACACGAATAAAGACGGTGGCGGATGCATTCCGCTACCGTCTTTTTGTTATTTTTGCAGAATAATCCGTAAATACGGCCGAGACACAATATGATAAACAATCTGCTGCAATCCATAGTGCCCACGGTGACAGACAGTCTGGTCGCCGCTGCGATAGACTCTTCCCGTGTCGCAATCGTCGAGAAGATAACCACCTCCACACCGAGCGAACTCATGTCCGATATGGCGGAATGGGCGCTCCACTTCGGCATCAAACTCTTGGCAGCCCTGCTCATATTCGCCGGAGGCTCGCTCCTGTTGAGATGGATCAAGCGTTTTCTTTCCAATGTATTTACCCGTAGAGGTACGGAGCGTGCCGTGGTGACATTCACCATGAGCCTCGTCTCTACCGTCATGTGGGCGATAATCATACTCTCTGCCATAGGTGCGCTCGGCGTACAGACCACTTCGATAGCGGCATTGCTCGCCGCCGGAGGTATGGCGATAGGTATGGCGGTCAGCGGCACGGTGCAGAATTTCACCGGAGGTATCATGCTCCTCGTCTTCAAGCCTTTCAAGGCAGGGGATTATATTGAGGCTCAGGGCTATGCCGGCACCGTAACGGAACTCAACATCACCAATACCAAGATCCTCACCCCGGACAACAAGGTGATAATACTGCCCAACGGCGCCCTGTCCAACGGAGTGATAAACAACTACACCGGCAGCAAATGGCGCCGCGTGGATTTCACCATAGGTGTGGAATACGGCAGCAATGCCGATGAGGTCCGTGCCGTACTGATGGGAATCGCCTCGGCCGACAAGCGTGTCAAGACAGTGGCGGACGGCGCGCCCGGAGACCCTTTCGTGGGGATTTCTGCGCTTGGCACCAGCAGCGTGGACTTTTCTTTCAAGGTATGGGTGGAAAGCCCGGACTATTGGGGCGTATTCTAAACGTTAAACGAG
>CAZKRZ010000163.1:0-3635 GCA_964555325.1 uncultured Muribaculaceae bacterium | reverse complement strand
CCCCGAATCGGACGGATACCTCATCTGTACGGAAAAATTATAAGCCTGAGGGCTGCATGCCACTGTCATAAGAGACAGGCACAGCAAGCGTAGAGTTGCGGAAATCTTGTTCATAGTTATTCTGTCTGGGCAATAAGGTCGTATTCATCAGCACCGGTGATGGTGACTGCAATAAATGTTCCAATAAGGCTCTCCGGGGCACGTCCCGCAAGCCACTCTTCTGTAGGCTTTACGAGTATCTCGCCATCCACTTCCGGGCTCTCGTAACGGCTGCGGCATACAAATACACCGTCAGACCAGTCATCGACCAGCACCCTTTCGGATGTCCCGATACGGCTGCGGTTGAATCCGAGGGAAATCTCCCTCTGCACATCCATCAATATGCCGAGACGCTCGTTCTTGACCTCTTCCGGAATGTCATCTTCGAAATGCTCTGCTCCGTAAGTGCCCTCCTCCTCAGAGTAGGCAAAGGCACCGAGACGCTCTATACGGGCTTCGCGGACAAAGTCGAGCAATTCCTCGAACTCTTCCTCCCCTTCTCCCGGATGTCCCACTATCATCGTGGTACGCACTGCGACTCCCGGCACCCTTTCACGGATACGGCGGAGCAGATTGACCGTCCACTCTTTGGAGACATGGCGGCGCATCATATCCAGCAGTTTGTCGGATATGTGCTGCAAGGGTATGTCGATATACGGACAGACTTTGGGATTGGACGCCATCCTGTCCAGGACATCTTCCGGGAAATCAGCAGGATAGCTGTAATGGATACGTAGCCACTCTATGCCGTCTATAGCCGACAACGCGTCCAGCAGATCCGCAAGGGCGCGCCTGTGATAGAGGTCAAGTCCATAATAGGTCGTATCCTGTGCTATCAGCACCAGTTCCTTGACCCCGTCGGCGGCAAGCACACGCGCCTCCGCAACCAGATCCTCGATAGGGACAGAATGATGACCGCCCCTGATATGGGGAATGGCGCAATAGGAGCAACGCCTGTCGCAGCCCTCCGAAATCTTGAGATACTCTGTAGCCGGTCCGTGAGCCTTGCCATGACCGGCCTCTGTACGGAAACGTCCGCTCTCCCCCTCCGGATTGCCTCCCAAAGCCTTGATGACCGGAGCGAAATCACGCGCTCCGTACCATTCGTCCACTTCGGGAATCAGTTCCGGCATCTCTGCGGCATAGCGTTGGGAGAGACATCCGAACACTATCACGCGTCCGACAAGACCCTGGCGCTTGCGCTCCACTGCCTGCAGGACGGCATTGACAGACTCTTCCTTGGCATCTCCGATAAATCCGCAGGAGTTCAGCAGCATGCAGTCCACATACTCGGACTCATCCTCGGAGGTGACAATGTCATACAGGTCACGCAACTTGTAGAGAATGTGCTCGCTGTCCACCGTATTCTTGGAGCAGCCAAGGGTCTGTATCTGTAATCTCTTTTTACTCATTCACTTCGTCAGCGCCTGCAGCAACGTCCTCACCGTCCGCATCTGCCCTGCGGTCTTCGTCAGTCATGAAATCGAGAGATGCGTGCTTGACTATATCATCATACCAGTCAAGGACTTTACGCATGTGGGACAGATAGAAACGGTCCTCGTCATAATCAGGAATGGCCTTGAGGAACAAGTCCTTGACCACTGCCGCGTCTGCCTTGGAACTGGGAGCATCCTCCTCTCCGAGAACCTCTTTGAGAGCGAGAAACACATCCTGGAGTTTCATCTCTCCCTCGGAAGTATAGATGGCTATGTCAGACATGGCATTCACCTTGCTGCGTGCATCGAGCGCGATACGGCTGCCATCTGCCAGGGACTCGACGATAATGCCGTTCCTGGCCTGTGCAAGATAACGGAAAAGACCATGATGGCCCGATACGCTCAAAATTGTAGAAAGATCTGTTTTCATACCTTAATATATTTGTTTTAATTTCTAATAATCAATACTATTCGCCCCATGACGAGATTATCGTCCGCAGAGCCTCATCCGCCCGCTCCGTCAGGGCCGCGACATCGGCGTCATTGACTATCACGATGTCGGCATTCCTCCCGGAATGACATTCCTGCGCCTGCATTCTCCGCTCAACACTGTCTCGGCCGGCATTGTCCCTCGCCATGGTCCTGCACACAGTCGCCTCTCTCGGGGCTCGCAGTTCAATCACCGCATCCGCCAACGGATAAAAAAGCGGCTTCTGCAGGAAAATCGCCGACTCCATAAATGCCACAGAGCCGCCGACGGCATTTCTCCACTTTACAAAATCATCATAAACGCACGGATGCACAAGTCCCTCCACCTGCATTCTCTTATCCTCGTCGGAAAAGATGACCGTAGCCAATGCCGAAGCGTCGAAACTGCCGTCCACACGCCTCAATGGGACTCCGGCAAGCCTTTCGAGGCTGTCCAGCAACTCGGGGAGCTCATTATAGAGAGCCTTTGCCCTGTCATCCGAATAATATACAGGATAGCCGAGAGACTCGAAATGACGGCATACGGTCGTCTTGCCGCTGCCTATCCCTCCTGTCACGACTATGGTCCTGGGGACTGTCATCTCTCCACGCATTCAAACACTTCCGGCTCCACCTCCACAGAAATGACACCGGACGGTAGCGAGGAGGTACGCGCCAGACATTTGCCGCTGCGCGAATTCTGGAACTCCCTATAATCGACAAACAGTCTCAACTGCCCCGCAGGATCGCCTGTAACGGGGAACGAGCACTTCATGACCACATCCGCAACCGACGGATACACGTCCACAGTCCTGCCGGCCGGCACTCCCCTCACGCCCACCTTGACGCGGCTGCGTATCTCCACATAGCGGGACACCTCCAGGTCATAGGCGACTTCCGTCTCCGACAGGCGTATCCCCTTAGGCACTTCGAGACTGATAGTCCCCGTACGGGAATTGCTGACCCCGGAGAGGGTAAGAGGCTTGGTGAGAATGCGGTCAAAATGGTCTATATACTTGCCGTCTCCATATATCATCACAGAATCCGGAGATACTTTGATGTCTCCGACAGAAGTATACTGCTGACGGTATGTAATCGACCGGACGACGTGGACAGGCACCTTGCGGTTGTTCTCCGCAGCAAAACGGAAAGTCACGGACGGCGAGACAAACGACTCCAGGCGTACATCCTGCCCAAAAATCTCCGTGACATAGCCGCTCAATTCATTTGCGGATACAGTGAACTGGTCGTCAGCGACATGATTGAACAGTTGCGGATCTATCCAGACCTGCTTGGGAGGCTTGCGCTCTTCTCTATGACTGCGTATGAGATTGAATCCGGTCGTACGACAACGCGCCTCAATGGTCACCGGAGACAGACTGGTCTGGTAGCGTCCGGGGATATTGCTGCACGCCGTAACCACCGCCCTAAGAGTCATCGAGTAACTGAGCGACAGATTGTGTATCAACCAGATACTGAAAGCCAACAAAAGAGACACGACGAAGACCGTCGCATCTCTTCCGTTCTTGCCCGAGCCTGTCATGGCAGTGCTGTCAGGACTTGGAAGGGTCCTTTACGATAGAGTTCTTGTCCACTTTGAGCTTGACATCACCGTCGACCTTGATCAGGACAGTGCGCTCGTCAATCTCGGAAATGGTACCGTAGATACCGCCGGCGGTGATGATCTTGTCA
>CAZKRZ010000162.1:0-3637 GCA_964555325.1 uncultured Muribaculaceae bacterium | reverse complement strand
AAACCGTCCCTGCACCCAAAGAAAAATTTGGCGCTTTTATTCATGCAAAATAAAACTGTCCTGCATTGCCGAGGGCTGCATTTTGCCTATCTTTGCCCGAAAACAGAAATTGAATGACAAAGATACTTACTGTGGGGGTGTATGACCTCCTGCATGTCGGGCATGTAGAGTTGTTCCGCCGAGCCAGAGCTCTTGGAGACAGGCTTGCGGTGGCAGTGCAGGATTCGGCGAGCGTGTGCAGATACAAGCCTTCCGCCAATGTCCTATATTCTACGGAAGAAAGGGTACAACTGGTAGGAGCGGTCAGATATGTGGATGATGTTGTGGTCTACCAGGATGTGGACGGGATTGTGAAGGATGTGGATTTTGATATATTCGTTACCGGGCCGGACCAGACGCACGAGGGTTTCCGCCGAGCTGTAGAGTGGTGTGAGGCTCACGGCAAACAGCATATCGTCCTGCCCCGTACCGCCGGTGTCTCTACATCCGGACTGAAAGCGTCAATAATCCAAAACAATTAATGCTATGGATATCGTAATATCGTATGTGGATGGCAATGACCCCCTGTGGCGTCAGGACTATGAACGCTATGCAGGGGAAGGACTGCTTGCCAAGCGTTATCGTGACTGGGATACACTCGTCTACCTGTTTCGCGGTATAGAGCGGCATCTGCCGTTTGTCCGGAAAGTCCATCTGCTGGTTGCACGGGATTCGCAGGTGCCGGCCTGGGTCAATCTCGATACCGTCAATGTGGTGCTTCACGAGCATATCATACCTGCAGGATTGCTTCCGACATTCAACAGTACGACCATAGAGATGTTCATGCATCTGATTCCGGATCTGGACGAGGAGTTCGTATATTTCAATGACGATATGTTCCCGGTCATGCCTTGCCGCAAGGAGGACTTTTTCCGTGACGGCAAGTCTGCGATTGGCTTTACCCGTCACCTCATAGCCGGAGGAATGTTCAAGAAGCAGGTGCGCAATTCTGACAGAGTGGCGCGTAAGGCGTTGGGTATAAGCAATTCGGCGTTATTTGTCAGGCCTCAGCATACCTGCTCTCCGATGTTGAAGAGCAAGAGCATGGAACTCTATTCTTCGGTAAAGGAGGATATATTCAAAGTGGCGTCCAGACTCCGTACGGTGGACAACTTCAACCAGTACATGTTCCTGGATTATCTGTATTACAGCGGATTGACGGTCAAGGGGAGGATTTCCAACAAGCATTTGTCCCCGGCAATCCACAGCCCTCAGAAGATAGCCTCATACATAGAGAATCCGTCCACGAATCTGATCTGCATAAACGACGTGAGCCTCAAGGATGCTGACTTTGAGAGATACCGTGACCGTATCCTTTCTGCATTCGCGTCCTTGCTGCCGGATAAATCCGTCTATGAGGCGGACTGAACTATGCCAGTCCGAGTTTTTCGTTGATAAGGGCTATGATGCGCTCCTTGTCCGCCTTTGAGGCCTGGTCGAGGGAATTGAAGCAGGCGCAGGTGAATTTCCTTGTACGGAGTTTGTGGAGCTTTCGGTCTATGTAATGGGGCTTCTTGCGAGGCTCCATATAGAACAGATACCCTCTGTCTGAAAGCACTTTCAGCCTGCCTTCCTTGCGCAGGAGTTCAAATTGCAACTGCCAGGAGATGAACTGTCTGGTAGTCCTGAACTTATCCTCTATATTGCGGATGATTGCCTCTGGATGCTTGTTGTAAAACTCCTCGAATACGCTCACTAACTGTGCGCGCGGAGTATGGCTCGAGCGGAGGAATGTGAGGTTCCAGGAGCCGGCAACGGACATGGAGTTGAGGAGCGCCCTCTTGAAAGAAACCTTGACCCTGGAGTTCTTGCGCGGCTTGAGCAGTACGGCCAGTCTGCACAGCAGAGTTGACTGCCTTTTACCCCTGTATATTATTTTCCCGTCCGGACGGAAAAAGTCTTCCGGCTGTATGGGCTTTAGCAGCATAAAGTCGTCATTGAGATACAGATAATGCTCGCTGAGCCCCGGGATTCTCCATATCATGGTCTCTATCGAACTGGAGTTGAAAGACGGGAGATATTGCTCGTATCCTCTGAAAATTACAGTGTGGTCCACTATTTCAATGGGGATATGCCCGTTAGGAAAATGCTCGTCCAAAAACGGTTCGAGCCCCGGATTCTGATTGTCCGTGACGATGTATATCTTTCTGACCCATGGTGCAAAGCGGTTGATGGATGCAACGCACCAACGGATTTCTCCTATATCGGCGTAGCGGGTGCTGCCACCTACATCCTGGAAAGAAAGCGCATCTGTGCCGGATGCGTACCGGGCTCTTTTTGCATTGAGTACGGGGTCGTTTCCGTTGACCCAGGGGATGACTACGTCTATGTCCATTATTTCAAGGTAAAATTCAGTGGTGTGAATCTGTTTTTACAAAGATACGCTTCTTCGCGGTATTTTCCTATGATTCCGCCTGCGCTCAATATTCTATTCCGGACAGGAACAGGGCGTGTCCCGGGACAGATTCGCCTGCGCTTCGGCGGTCTGCTCCGCTGTCTGGCAGAGATGTGAATTCCTCCACGCTGCGCTTGCCCATCCCGACTTCGAGCAGAGTGCCGACTGTGGCTCTGACCATATTGCGCAGAAATCTGTCTGCGGAAATCCTGAAATACCAGTACCCCTCAGCGTCGTCGTCGGTGGAATCCCTGTCAGTCAGCAGTTTGTGAGTCGGCACATAACTGTGCCATCCGGCTTCGTAGACTGTGCATATCGATGTCTTGTTGTCTCCACCGAATTTCTCGAAGCACCGGAAATCGTGGGTGCCTATCATGGACTCCGCGGCGCGGTTCATCAGCTCCATGTCGGCAGGTCTTGTCTGCCTCCAGGAATACCGCTCGACAAAAGGGTCTTTGCCCCTGTGCATGAAATAGAGATACTCCCGCTTGCGGGCATCGAATCTGGCGTGGAAATCATCCGCTGTAGGTGCGATATCCGTGACAACAATCGCGCGCGGTAGGATGGCATTTAATTTGTAGAGCAACTGCCCGGTTTCAATGCCCTCGGCTGCGTCGAAATGTGCGATGTAGTTGATTGCATTGACCCCTGTGTCTGTACGTCCGGCACCGGTAACCTTGATTTGACCTCCGAGCAGTCGGGATAGAGCCGATTCGAGCGAATCCTGTACGGTAGGGGCACTCGGTTGGATTTGCCATCCGCAAAATGCGGAGCCGTCGTATGACAGGGTGATTTTGTAACTCATAGTGCAAAAATAACAAAATATAATGGAAAACGTCAATATCAAAGAGCTCAATGACCGTATCCAGCAGGAAAGCGCATTCGTAGATATACTTTCGCTGGAGATGGGCAAGGTCATCGTAGGGCAGAAGCAGCTTGTGGAGAATCTGCTCATCGGCTTGCTGGCGAACGGACATATTCTGCTTGAAGGTATGCCCGGATTGGCCAAAACGCTCGCAATCAATACTCTCGCGCAGGCTGTATCTGCGGATTTCAACCGCATTCAGTTTACTCCTGACCTCCTCCCTGCCGATGTTTTGGGTACACTTATCTATTCACAGAAAACAGAGTCGTTCGAGGTACACAAAGGTCCTGTCTTTGCCAACATAGTTCTTGCCGACGAGATCAACCGTGCTCCGGCCA
>CAZKRZ010000161.1:0-3682 GCA_964555325.1 uncultured Muribaculaceae bacterium | reverse complement strand
CATACCCTCCCAGATAGCAGCAAGCCCGACCGGTCCCTCCACCGGGAATGTCCCCTGCGCATCGGCATTGACCCCGTGCATAAAGCCTGCCGAACATATCGCAAAGCCTGCGGCGAATGCAGGTACGGCTATCGCCAGGGTCTTGCGCCAGCTCATTTCGCCGACGAAGCGGCGGAAATACAGTCCCAGCAGCATATAACCAATGAAACCGCTGAAATAATAGAAGAGTCCGTACGCATTCCAGCTCGCCTCGCCCCACAGGGGGTATTTGGCAGGATTGGGAATGCCCGTCGGACCGTAGATAACCGGCGCAGATCCTCCAACCCATTGACGCACAAACGGTATCAATGTCGTAAGCAGACAGAGGCCCAGGTAAAAACGCAACTCCCTGCGGCTGACTTTCTCCGCCCACGGTGACAACACAGGCATGAGCAGATAGAGACCCAAAAGCATGTAGACAAACCACATGTGCCCTGCCGAATAATTGAAATTGAGCGCAAGGTCCTTGAAACTGCCTGCCGGGTCTGCGGATATGAGAGCGTAGACCACCGACCAGAACGCGAACGGTATCAGAATGCGCCCTGCCCTCCTGCGGAAGAATTCGCCCGTGCTATAATGCAGGGGAAACTGCAGATAACTGGACGCCACCACAAACAGGGCGACACACGCCCTCGGCAGCACATTCAGGACAGACACCCACAAGGCGTCGCTGCGGGTCAGTATCAGAGAGCCTTCCCCTCCGAGATAAAACGGTTCGCAGCAATGCGTCAGCATCACCATAAAACAGGCCGTAACCCGCATCCAGTCGACCCAAATTTCCCTTTTGGCAGTTTTGTCCATATACTTGTAATCCTATATATCTATCTTGTCGCCCAGATACTTGGGCTGGGTATTCATCACTATATCCAGGAACATCTTGACCCTCGACATGCTCTCGCGCACGGTCGTAATCATCAGGCTGCGCTTGGTCCGCTTGGCGTCCTTGGCATTGTAGCCGATTGCATCTATGCCGTAATGCCTCGCAAGACAGACGGCCCTCTCGTTGTGGAAACGCTGGGAGATGATTGTCAGTTTGTCCTGCCCGAAGACCTCCTTGGCCCTCACGACAGAGTCCAGGGTCCTCAGACCTGCATAATCCATGACAATGGCGGATGCCGGCACACCTTTTTTGATCAGGGCGCGGCGCATGACTGTCGGCTCGTCGTATTCCTTGGTATGGTTGTCGCCGCTGACAATCAGCTTTTTCACCTTTCCGGCCTTGTAGAGTTCCGCAGCGGCATTGATACGGGTGGTAAAGAAATAATTGCTGTGCCCGGTCACCGTATAAGGGCTGGTACCCAGCACGAGGCCCACGCGATTGTAGGGAATCTCCTTGACAGAAGTGTACAACCTGTCCTCCGCCCTCTTGGAGGTCACATGATATGCAGTCACTATCAGCAGCAATACAGCCGCAAGCGCCAGGACACAGCCTCCGAGGATTTTGAGCAGGATTTTCATCACCAATTCATTGAGAATGCAAATATAGTCGCTTTGGCGAAGTTTCCCGAAACTATTTCACCGGACTTTTCTTATATTGCGCGGGTTTGGAAGATTTTGACATGAAAAGAACGATTATCTGCGTCATTCTGGCACTGGCGGCTGTATTCTGCAGCAGGGCACAGACAGGCACATGGTCAGGAAAACTGGATGTATATGGCAATTCATTGACGATAGTGTTCCACTTCTCCGCCGATTCCGCGGCATTCGACTCGCCCGACCAGGGAGCATACGGCATTGCGGCAGGCATAGAGAGGAACGCGACGGGCGTCAAGGTCCGCATTCCAGCGCTAGATGCCGTTTACGAGGGGCTCTACCTCGGCAATATGATAGCCGGTACGTTCAATCAAAGCGGGCAGGCATTCCCTCTGACATTGAGCCCGGGAGAGCCTGAAAGACGGCGTCCGCAGACCCCGACCGCCCCTTTCCCGTATACAGTCGAGGATGTGAGTTTCAGCAACGGGGATGCTGTCCTGAGCGGCACTCTGACCCTGCCGGAGGGGCACAATGCAGATACGCCGGCACTGATAATGGTGACAGGCAGCGGATTGCAAAACAGGGACGAAGAGATATTCGGGCACAAGCCCTTTGACGTGATAGCCGATGCGCTGGCACGGCACGGGATTGCAAGCCTGCGCTATGACGACCGCAGTTTCGGGAAATCCACCGGGGACGCCTCCGCAGCGACCACAGCAGACTTCAAGGATGACGCGCTCGCAGGCATTGAACTGCTGCGCAGCCGCTTCTCCACCGTCGGGGCGCTCGGGCACAGCGAGGGCGGCACCATCGTGCTGATGCTCGCGGCAGAGGGACGGACGGATTTTGCCGTAAGTCTCGCAGGATGTGCAATATCCGGCAAGACGACACTGATGCAACAAAACCGTTACGCCCTCACTATGGCAGGGCTTTCCGAAGAAATACGGGAGCGCTATCTCCGTGTGCTGGAGTCCATCTTCGACGAACTCGCCGCAGGGCACACTCCGACATTGGAGTCTCACGGCCTGCCTGCCGAATTGGAACGCAACCTGCACGCCGTCGCCGCGCAGGGCTCTTCTCCATGGATGCGGCATTTCCTGTCGCTCGACATCTCCGGCATTCTGCCGTCCATAACATGCCCGGTACTCGGATTGAACGGCACCAAGGACATGCAGGTGGATTGCGGCGAGAACCTGTCGGTATTGAGAGAAAAAATCAACGCCCCGAAGCGAATCTGCGCTATCGAGGGCGTCAATCATCTGTTTCAGCATTGCGGGAGCGGAGACCCTTCGGAATACAAGGATATAGAAGAGACATTCGCACCGGAGGTGCTGGATATGATCTGTTCATGGATTGGAGAGGCATGCCGATAGCCTCCCCGAAGAGGAATGCCTACAGTTCCCTGTTTTTGTAGGATTCGATGCAGGTGGGTATCACTCGCTCATAGGTCTCGTCTCCGAAGAGCGGAGAGGAGATGATGAAGTCAGCGGTGCTCCTGTTGGTAGCAAAGGGGATGTTGTAGAGCGAGGCGAGACGGACCAGTCCCATCACGTCGTTCTGGTGTCCCTGCATGATGAGATTGTCGCAGAAGAAGACGAGCATGTCTATCTTGCCCTCCGCAATCATCGCACCTATCTCGAAATCGCCGCCGAGAGGGCCGCTCAAGAGGCATGTCACCTCCGGGGCGTCATCTCCGTATATCTCGTGCAGCGCCTCCCCTATCAGCCTGCCGGTCGTACCGGTCGCATAGAGGTGGCAAGACTTGAGTGTCAAAGAATTGAATCTGACCCAGTTGACGAGTTCTTCCTTGCGTGAGTCGTGTGCTACAAGTGCAATGTTCATAACTGTTTACTTTATCATTTTTGTCAGCACAAAGATACATTTTCCCGGAGAAAAATTCATCGGAAAATGCACTCTCCGAGAAGATGCACTTCATATCTATCACAGTAGCGGCAAGCCGTCGACCCAAATCTGTTTGATTTTCTTCGTTGCCGAAATATCCTTATCCGGCCGCCCCTCGACAAGCAGCAGGACAGCTCTCTTGCCCGGCGCCACGACCCCGAGTCCGTCAAGATCAAACACTTTCGCCACCTCACCTGTCGCACTCGCCAGGACTTCCTCCGGGGTCATGCCGCACTCGGACAAAAACTGCATCTCCATGTGCATCGGA
>CAZKRZ010000160.1:0-3683 GCA_964555325.1 uncultured Muribaculaceae bacterium | reverse complement strand
GCGCCCTTTGCGAACAAGCTGTTGAATTGTAGGCATAAATGATTGTTAATCTATAATTTATGATTTCCCCACGTGTGGGGAGTTGCAAATATACAAATATTTTTTCAAACAACAAGCAAATCTCTCTGATAAACAGACAAAATGACGCCCGAGCGGCAATAAACCACCCGGGCGTCCAATATATTAATCGTAGACTACTCGAGTCCTGCGAACTCGATATCAGTCAGCTGGCGCTGACGAAACTCGTCGTTGACAGAAGCCCTCTTGAGCCACTCTTTGGCAGTAGCGTTCTTGTTCTGACGGGCAGCGATGATAGCGCGGAGGTAGCTGACAGAAGCCTCCCTGCTTGTAGCAGCAGCCTCAGCCTGTGCAATCTGACCATTGAGGATGTATGCAAGCACCTTGTTGTGCTCAAATCCGGGAGCGTCGGCGAGTTCGGCAGCAGCCTGGGCATAATTGCCGTTCAGAATGTCGACAACACCGAGATTTGCCTTGCTGTCAGGAGTACCGGCATCCTTGAATGCAGCCTCGGCAGCAGCGATGTCACCCTTACGGAGAGCGATAACACCCTGAGCGTTCTTGAGGTCACCATCCTGTGCGGTAACTTTTGCAAATGCCTTCTCGGCCTTGACAAGGTCACCCTCCTCAAGATAGACCACACCGATGTTGAAGCGGGCACGGTCGCTGTCGAATTTCTTGACGGCTGTGTTGTAGATGTCGATCTTCTTGTCAGCACCCTTTACGAGGGTAGCGGCGCGCAGAAGAGCCTCCTCGTCGAGCTCGTCGATATTGTCATCGACCAGTTTCTTGAGTTCGCTGGCAGTGTAGTTCTGGAACTCGACATTAGCGATGAAGCGCGCACGGCGGAGTTCGGGGAGTACCTCACCCTTGAGGTCTGTGTAGATTTCGGACATGTTCTTGATCTCGCTCTCGCGGACAGCAGGATCGCTGTACATGGAGAGGACGCGGAGGATAAGGTCCTTGTCCTGGATGTCAGACTTGGCGACAAGCTCCTGGAAGCCTTCCCAGTCCTGGCCGACGCTCTTGACCTCGTGCTCCTCGGCATTGACATTCTTTGCAACCTTCTTCCATGCAGCCTCTGCAGAACGGGCACGCTTGTCGGAAAGTTTCTCATTGAGGCTCTCACCGCCGTCGGGAGATGCGTAAGCCACAACCTCAGTGCTCACAAGAGACTTGCGCTGGTTGCTCTTGATCTCCTCGAGAGCGGCCTGGAAGTTCTTGATGGAGTCGCCCTTGAGTTGGCTGCCACGGACATCCGCGTTGTTGATAGCGTAGAGAATCTGTCCCTCTGTGGTCTGGGAAATGAAATCCTGGTAGTTGTCAGCCTTGAGAGACACGCGGCCCTCTTTCTTGACAAGCATATATGTGGTGTTGGCACCGTCTGCAACTTTCTTGGAAGGAAGATTGACAGATTTGCTCTTGATAGAGGCGACTCCCCTGAGCTCAAGGTAGGATTTCTCCATTCCCTTGACATAAGGAATGCTTATCTTTTCGGTGACGGTAGCGCCGTCGGAAGAGACGACTTTATAGTTGTCCTTTACTTTCTCGCCCTGATAGACAATGACATCTCCGGCAGCCTCTCCGCCCTGATACACGATAACGGGAGTCACCTTGAGAATGGCTTTGGAGTTGAAGTATCCCTTAGGATAAGTAACGGTAACAGTGGCATTGACTTTACCTGCCACAACCTCGAGCACTTCGGGATTGCACTTGACAATGACATTCTCCGCCTGCTCGGCCATCTTGCT
Organism: uncultured Muribaculaceae bacterium; assembly: GCA_964555325.1. GTDB lineage: Bacteria > Bacteroidota > Bacteroidia > Bacteroidales > UBA932 > Cryptobacteroides. The sequence continues at coordinate 1,914 of CAZKRZ010000160.1, read as the reverse complement.
CGAAGAAGAGCAAGCAGCTGCCCCGAACAATGTCGCGGCAGCGACAAGAATCATATAAAATGTTCTTTTCATAAATAGTTATTATTTATAAGAATATGGTATTATCCGTGTTAATATCGGGGCAAATATAATAGATAGAATCGAGAAACTAAAATATAGTTTTACAACACTTTTGCTTATGCGGTCAGGTACATGCAATTACGGCATTCAGACGAAAAATCGCTCCGCGTATACTATATTTATATATAAAGTACTGAAAAACATGCCCGGAGGATAAAACAAGTAGCAGGAAAAAATTACTAACTTTGTAGTTTGCATAATATAGAGTATCTATGGATACCCAGGAACTTCAGAGACTTAAGAACAAATACGACATTATAGGCAATGACGCGTTGCTGAACCGCGCCCTGGAGACAGCCATGGCAGTCGCACCGACCGACCTCACGGTACTGGTGTGCGGCGAGAGCGGTGTCGGCAAGGAGACTTTGCCGCGCATCGTGCATGACCATAGCAGGCGCAAGACGGGCAAGTATCTCGCCATCAACTGCGGAGGCCTGCCCGAGGGCACTATCAATTCCGAACTGTTCGGACATGAGAAAGGCGCATTCACGGGAGCGACAGAGACGCGACGTGGATATTTTGAGGAGGCCAACGGAGGCACTCTCTTCCTCGACGAGGTCGGAGAGTTGCCGGCATCAACTCAGGCCATGCTGCTGCGCGTCCTCCAGAACGGGGAGTTTATGAAAGTAGGCTCGTCCAAGGTGGAGAAGACGGATGTGCGCGTGGTGGCGGCAACCAATGTGAACCTGCTCTATGCGGTATCGCAGGGGAAATTCAGGGAGGACCTGTATTACAGGCTCAATGCAATACAGATCAACATGCCGGCGCTGCGCGAGAGGACCGATGACATCTATCTGCTGTTCCGCAAGTTCTGCGCGGATTTCTCCGAAAAGTACAATGTCACCAAGGTAAGTCTGAGCCACGACGCCATCGCGCTGCTGCAGAGTTACCGCTGGCCCGGAAACATACGCCAGCTCAAGAATGTGGCGGAGAGCGTGTCCGCAATGGAATCCATGCCCATATCCGCCATGAGCGGCAGGCAGGAAATCAACGCCTCCACACTCGCAAGATACATCCCCAAGGATAACCCCAAGCAGATACCCGCACTCGTGCAGGGCAATCAGGGCAGCAGCCTCAGCGACTCGGACAAACAGATGATAATAAAGGCATTGCTAGACCTCAAACAGGACATCGACAGGCTCAACGCCGCAGTGTTCGGTGATGGGAACAGCCCTGCCAGAATCGCCGCACCTGCCAAAGATGACATCCGGATACCGGAGCATACGCAACCGGAGCCGGTGGAGGCCGAATGGCAGGAGTCGGAAGTACATGAGCATCAGCCGGAAACCCTTTCCCTCCAGGAGACCGAAAGGCAGAACATCCGCAAGGCGCTGGAGAAGTACAGGGGCAACCGCTCTCTCGCAGCCAAGGAACTCGGAATATCCGAGAGAACGCTATACCGCCGACTCGCAAAAGAGGAAAAAGCATGAAAAAACTCCGCTTGTTTATAATCGCACTGGCATTCGCATGCCTTGCCGCCGCCGTATCCGGCTGCGGAATATACTCTTTTTCGGGCACCTCGATACAGCCCGATGTCAAGACCGTGACTATAGATTATTTCGGGTATAAGGCATTGAGGGTCAATCCATCCCTCTCCAACGACCTGACAGAGGCCATGCGTACGCAGTTCCGCAGGATGACCAGGCTGGAGCAGGTGGAGATGGACGGAGACTTAGAGATATACGGAGAGGTGACCGGATATGAAGTGACGACTTCTTCAGTGACGGCAGACGAGGTCGCCGCCAAGAACCGTCTCACCGTCACTATCAAGATACAGTTCACCAACAGGAAGTA
>CAZKRZ010000159.1:0-3690 GCA_964555325.1 uncultured Muribaculaceae bacterium | reverse complement strand
TTGTGTATCACATTGACCTTTACCTCCTCAGTAGAGAGTTTGATGAGCGAATCGGACAGAGCCTCCACAGAGCCGTCCACATCACCCTTGACGATGACATTGAGTTCCTTGAAGTTACCGATAGCGATACGACGTCCTATCTCCTCGAGAGTCATGTGCTTCTGGGTCTTGATACCCTGGATGCGGAGCAGCTGCTCACGCTTGGCGGCAATGTTCTTGGCTTCCCTCTCGTCTGCAATCACATTGAACTTCTCACCGGCAGCAGGAGCTCCATTGAGTCCAAGCACCGACACCGGCGTTGACGGTCCGGCCTCATCGACCTTCTGACCGCGCTCGTTGAACATGGCCTTGACCCTGCCGTAATAGGCACCGCTCAAGAGCACATCTCCTGTACGCAGAGTTCCGTCCTGTACGAGAATGGTTGCGAGGTAACCGCGTCCCTTGTCCAACGAAGACTCGATAACGGCACCAGAAGCAGCCTTGGAAGGATTTGCCTTGAGTTCCAGCAGGTCTGTCTCCAGGAGCACCTTTTCAAGGAGTTAGTCCACATTGAGACCCTGCTTGGCGGAAATCTCCTGGCACTGGTACTTGCCTCCCCAGTCCTCCACGAGAATATTCATCTCGGAGAGCTGGCGGCGTATGGTCTCGGGATTAGCACCCGGTTTGTCCATCTTGTTGATTGCAAACACCATAGGGACACCTGCCGCCTGCGCATGGCTGATAGCCTCCTTGGTCTGGGGCATAACTGCGTCATCGGCAGCCACGATGATGATTGCGAGGTCTGTCATCTGGGCACCACGGGCACGCATGGCGGTAAACGCCTCATGTCCAGGTGTATCCAGGAATGTAATCCTCCTGCCGTCGGGCAGTTTTACATTATATGCTCCGATATGCTGCGTGATACCTCCGGCCTCACCGGCAATCACATTGGATTTGCGTATATGGTCGAGCAAGGATGTCTTTCCGTGGTCGACATGTCCCATGACAGTCACAATAGGAGGTCTGGTGACCAGATCCTCTTCCCTGTCAGCGGCATCCTGCTCTATCTCCGCAGAAAGTTCCGCAGTCACGAAATTGACCTTGTAGCCGAATTCATCCGCAACGAGCACGATAGTCTCCGCATCCAGACGCTGGTTGATGGACACCATCAGACCGAGTGTCATACACGCACCGATGACCTTGACCACGGGGGTGTTGTTCATCAGGATAGCGAGATCGTTGACAGTGAGGAACTCCGTCACATTGAGGGTACGCTGTTCGGCAGCCTCCTGTGCCATCTCCTCCTGGGTCTTCTGGGCGACAGCCTCACGTTTTTCCTTGCGGTACTTGGCTCCGAAGTTGCTCTTCCTGCCCTCGTTCATCTTGGCGTAAGTCTCCTTGACCTGCTTCTGGATCTGCTTCTGCATTTCCTCCTGCTCCGCCTCCGTCATTGCCGGCTTGAACTTGTCTCCGCCACGGTCACGCCTGCGCCCGCCCTTGGCAGGCTCCTGCTGCGCTCCCTGGCGCTTGCCGTTCTTACCCTTTGCCGGATTGTTGTCTGCGGCTATCTTGGTCACATCGACTTTCTGTCCGCTCTTGCTGATACGCTCGCGTTTGCGGGGCTTCTTTTCAAACTGCGAGAGATCCACCTTACCGAGCACCTTGAGTCCTGCTACAGGTGCGGCAGGCTGTACGACCGAGTTGGATGCCTCCTGCTCTGCAGCAGGCTTTGCCTCGACTTCGGCAGCCTTCTTTTCGACATGGGCCTTTGCCTCCGGAGCTGCCACAGGCTTCTCTGCAACTTTCTGCACAGGCTCCTCGGCAGGCGCGGCGGCTGTCTCCTTGACGGGCTCAGCCACAGGCTCATTTACCGGCTCTTCGGCAGGTGCAGTATGTTTCTCCTCCACCGGAGCCGCCTCCACGACAGGCTCTTTCTCGGGCTCGGCTTTCTGCTCCAGCTCTGCAGCGGCAGGCTCGGCGACCTTCTCGGCAACCTGCTCTACAGCAGGGGCAGCCTCCACAACCGGCTCAGCCACAGGCTCGGATACGGGCTCTACGACAGGTTCCTCCTGTGCAGGCACGGATTCGGTGACTGTCTCCTTGACAGGCTCCGGTTCCGGCTGACGGGCAGCAGGCTCTTTCTGGAACACGTTGCTCTTGATCACGGTCTCGCGCACCATGTCCTCTTCATCCTCCTCACGCTCACGCTGACGGCGTCCTGACTTCTCGAGTATCTCATTGAGCTTGATATCTACGCTCTCCGAAGCCTTTTTCATCTCGAGATCCTTGCCGAACTGCTTGTCAATAGCCGTCATATACTCTTCGGATATCTTGGCATTGGGGTTCTCCTCGACCTCAACGCCCTGTTTGCGCAGGTATCCGATGAGATCCTGCAATCCGATATTGTACTTCTTTATAATCTTGCTTATTCTGATTTCTGCCATATAGCCCCTTTAAATGTTAGTGTAAAACAAGCCTAATCCTCGAACTCCGCACTCAATATACGGAACACTTCCTCCACGGTCTCGTCCTCGAGATCCGCCCTCTTGGCTATATCCTCGGGAGTAAATGCCAGCACGCTCTTGGCGGTGTCACATCCGATAGACTCCAGCTTGTCTATGACCCACTGGTCAATCTCATTGGAGAACTCGGAGAGCAGCACATCCTCATCGTCCTGAGGTGCGTCCTTGGGGAGTTCCCTCCAGACCTCAATATCGCGTCCGAGCAGCCTGCCGGCGAGTTCGATATTGCATCCGCCGCGGCCGATACCCTTCTTGACCTCATCGGGCTGCATATATACGCGCACCTTGTCCTCGTCGGTCGAACCCATATTGATAGAGGACACATGAGCCGGGCTCAGAGCACGCTGAATCAGGAGCTGAGGGTTGGATGTCCACTGGAGAACATCGATATTCTCATTACGCAACTCCCTGACAATGCCGAGGATACGGCTACCCTTGACACCGATACAGGCTCCGATCGGGTCGATACGCTCATCGTAAGACTCCACCGCGACCTTTGCCCTCTCTCCGGGAATGCGGACCACTTTCTTGATAGTGATTAGTCCGTCCACGATCTCGGGAACCTCCTGCTCAAACAGCCTCTCGAGGAACTCGTCGCTCGTTCTGGAAAGAATGATATAGGGAGTGGTGTTATTCTTCATCTCCACGCTCTTGATGATGGCGCGGACAGTGTCACCCTTCTTGAAATGTTCTCCAGGAATCTGCTCCATTTTGGGCAGATGGAGTTCATTGCCGTCCTCGTCGAGGATAAGAACCTCCTTGGACCAGGTCTGATAGATTTCTCCGGCGAATATCTCACCCTTCTTGTCCGTGTATTTCTTGAACACGTTAGCCTTCTCGATGTCCATAATGCGTCCGGCGAGGTTCTGTCTGATATTCAGGATACCCCTGCGCCCGAACTTGTACATCGGGAACGGCTTGGTGTATGTATCGCCTACCTCATAATCGTCATCTCCTCCGCCACCTGTGCGGGAGTCATCTGGGAATTGGGGTCCTCGACCGTCTCCACGATGTCGAAATTCTGATAGATCTCGCAGGCACCCTTGTCCACATTGACAATGACGTCGAAATTGTCCGAACTGCCAAAGGTCTTCGCCAACTGCGTCATGAACACATCCTTGAGCACACCCATCATCACGGGCCTGTCGATGTTCTTCTCCTCCTTGAAGTCCTTGAACGCGTCAATCAG
>CAZKRZ010000158.1:0-3695 GCA_964555325.1 uncultured Muribaculaceae bacterium | reverse complement strand
CTCTGAGACATCGTATACATTTGCTCCTATTTATGACAGCGGCAGCAGCATGGGCCGCGAATTGACAGACGAAAAGGTATTGCAGATGCTGACAGACAATGTTCAACTCGAAGCTTATGTCAAACGCGGTCAATCAGAGATTCATTGGGAGGGAGAGAGAGGAAAGCAGAAGCATCTCGAACTCATAAGTAAAATATCCCGTTCCGGATATAAGGACACCGTACAGGAAATCATCGATAACATTCGCATGAAGCATGACGCGAGCGCAATTGCCGACATCATTAACAAGGTAGATGAGTGCTTGCCAGAAGAGCACTCATCACTGAAAATACCTCAAGGCCGCAAGGATTTCCTAATAAAACTCGTATCTTTGCGATTCAGTAAACTCTTTGAACTCCAGTTATGAAAGATGGCATAGGACATGTTTTCCTCGCTTGGCGCAAGGGAGCCGGAAGCCCTCGCGTCATAATTGGCGTTATCAAGAGGAATTCAACAGAAGGTGTTACCTTTAGGTACATCAAAGCAGGGCTTGACGCTGCAAAGAAGGATGGCTTTGTCACATATCCCGATTTTCCAGATGAAAACAAGGTCTACACGGAGCATGTGTTGGACATTTTCGGACAAAGGCTGAACAAGTCAGAACGGGAAGATATACATAAGTATTACTCCTATTGGGAAATAGACCCTGCCAAGAAAGATGACAAGTATTATCTTCTTGCGCATACGCAGGGAATGCTTCCGACTGACAATTTCGAACTGCTCGCAGATTACAATCCTGTAAAAGGACTGTCTTTCACGAGCGAACTTTGCAGTTTGACACATCTCAAGCTACCCGCAAACACACTCGAAGAAGGCGATATGCTGAGATGGGAATCGGAAAGTTCCAACAAATACGACAAGTACGCCATCAAGGTATTTAAGGGAGATGTTTTTGTCGGTCGTATAAAGCGAATCCATTCACGCGTATTCTTCAAAAAAAATGGCAGCAAACTCAAGCTTGCCGTAAAGAGCATAAACAGAAACGGACATCTGAATCGAGCGTTCATCAAGATTTCGTTCTAACAGATCAGTCTCCCACTCACCACAAAAAATACAGGGACTCCCCCAAAGGAAGGCGTCCCTGCGTTGAATTCTGTGATTGCGGAGCTATCTGCCCTTAATTACATCTGCAGGAATTATGTCGAATGTGATAGCCTCACGATAGTCCACCATGCCGGACTCGTAGACTATTGCCACAGAGCCGTCTTTCATGACAGCCATGTCAGAGTATCCGCCAAGCACCCAAGGCTCCTGATACACAGTCTTCCAACTTGCTCCCAGGTCGCGGCTGAGTTTGACTTTCAGATTGTAGCGTCCGGTAAACGAATCCGGTCCCGAGTAGAGCAGCCAGTCGGCTTTGCGGCCGCGAGGACTGTAACGGAGCACCGAGCCCTCACAGGCAGGCTCTGTCAGATTCTCATCATACTGCCCGGCCTCAAGAGTCTCTCCCCCGTCACGGCTCCACGAGAAAATCCTCTTGCAGCGAATCTTCTCAGTCCCCTCATAATCAAGGACTTCACGGCTATTGATATAAATGTCGCCATTGCTGAGTTCCGCCGCCGTAGTTTCATTTCCATTCTCGATAAAATCAGCGCTCCTGTGCCAGGTCACGCCCTCATCATCCGACCATATCATGTACGAAGCACCGCTCACGCCCTCGGGCGATTTGATCTTATAATAAGACGGCACCACGATACGCCCCTTGTGCTCGCCATGCTTCAACTGGATTGCATGACCGGGGCCGACAGCTCCATGAGTCCACTCGGGCTCCCACAGATTGTGCTCTACCTCACGAGGCTCGCTCCATGTAAGTCCGTCATCATCAGAATGCTGTATGAATATATGCCTTACCTTAGGATTGCTGCCGATGTCAGTGCCCTGAGACACAAGCAGGACTCTGCCGCTCTCCAGCACCACAGGACAAGGATTGCCCACATGGTCCGCCCCACGATCCATGACAGTGATGACATCGCTCCAGGTCTGCCCGCCGTCTTCAGAGCGGCGCAGGACGAGGTCAATATCCCCCACATCCTTGCGGCTGGCAATCCTGGCCTCCGCAAATGCGAGCAAAGTCCCCTTTTGCGTATACACCAAAGCAGGTATGCGATAGGAGAACACCCCTGCATCCCCTGCCTTATATATTTCCTGTGTCCGTGAATAATCAAACGGGTTGCAATCACGCTTGCACGACACCAGCGCGGCACATAACAGCGCTGTCGTCATAATAATCGGAAATGTCTTCATGGATTCTGCAAAATGTATATTTGCGCAAAAATATCTAAAATCGCGCAGAATACCAAGCCCGACAATAGCCCAACACAATACTCCCAAAGAAATGAATCCATTTGTTTTTAATATCTCCGCAAAAGCATTACTTTAGTCCCTATAACACATTATTAATACAACAAAACAACGCCAGAAATGAAACTACTAAAGGCAAGCACCCTTTTTATCCTGCTGACATTCTGTTCTTTGCAGGCCAACAGCCAGATAATATGGCACGACGCCTCGGACCTGCCACTGCTCGGCAAGGCATGCGACTCCACATCAGCCCATTACACGCGCCTGCCGGCAAGCATGAAAGCGACATCCCGACCGGCAGTATGGGAGCTCGGACAGAACTCAGCAGGTCTATCCGTCAGATTCAGAACCGACTCGCCTCAGATATATGTACGCTGGACCTCCACATTTGTCAATGCCATGAACCACATGGCGCCCACGGGAGAGCGAGGTGTGGATATGTATATACAGACAGCAGAGGGATGGCGCTATGCCGGCACCGGCAGGCCCGTTATCGGACAGGCAACCACAGAGTACCAGCTCGTCTGCGACATGACCCCAGAAATGCGTGAGTGCATGCTCTACCTGTCACTGTACGACGGCATCTCCGACCTGCACATTGGAGTACTCGACGGATACACCTTGGAGAATCCCGTATCCTCCAGCCCGTCAAGGACAAGGCCCGTGGTAATGTATGGTACCAGCATCCTGCAGGGCGGCTGCGCAACCCGTCCCGGAATGGCATCGACCAACATACTCTCCCGCATGCTCGACAGAGAGGTCATCAACCTCGGATTCAGCGGAAACGCATTCCTCGACGAGGACATGGCGCGCTATATGGCATCCGTCCCCGATCCGGGAGCATACGTCCTGGACGAGTGCCCCAATTCCAGCGTGGATATGATAGAGGAAAGAGGCGAACACTTCTTCCGCATTCTGAGGGACGCACATCCCGACACACCTGTAGTCTTCGTGGAAATGCCCATATTCGCCCATTCACGCTTCAACAACGTCATGGCAGAGACTATCAGGAAGAAGAATGCCGCACAGAGAGCGCTGTACGAAAAACTGCGCAAGTCCGGAGAGAAGCATCTGTATTATATCAAGGGAGACAAACTCAACGGCAATGACGGAGAGGCTACCGTAGACGGCATACACGCCACGGATCTCGGCATGCTGCGCTACGCGGACGAAGTCCTGCCGACACTGCGCAAGGCACTCCGAGGAAGATAATCCCACACGGCAACGCACAAAAAAAGGCGGGACATTAGAGTGTCTCGCCTTTTTCGTTACGATATTCAACCTGCAGGACGCTGAATGCGGAAGACTCTTCCAGAACCAGGTTGCAGCGTTTGAATTTCTTTCGCCATTTGCGG
>CAZKRZ010000157.1:0-3703 GCA_964555325.1 uncultured Muribaculaceae bacterium | reverse complement strand
CTGATGCAGCAGGCTGCCGAGTTCTTCGGAATCCTTCCACCTCGCATTGCCTGCCTTGTACACCTTTGCCAATGCGTACATGCGCGTGACATGCAGTGTCGAGGGCCAGCGTCCACGGTCCTGTGCCGCATAGTCGATGTCGTCCCAGCAGCCTTTCTCCCGGTCAAATGACGCAATCAGTTCCTCGATTTCACTGTCCGGCAAATGCACAGACAAATACAGCTGGAGCAGCAGCACGTCGTTTGCCCTGCCGTGCTCGGAGAATCTGATGCAGCGCGCCGTGACACTGTCATCGGGGGCGTAGTTGCACGCCGACGCTTCGACAAACGCCTTGCGGACAATGTCCAGGTCTGATGCCTGCGCTGTCGCGCAAATACTTGACAATAATGCGACAATACAAAAATGTTTCAGTGCGTGTCCTATGTTCATAGGGGAGGGGTGTTTAGAATATCTTGTCTATTGTGCTTCTGCCGGTGCATTCTCTTCCGGTCTCGCTGTCACTCTGATCAGCGAATCGAGGAGCTGGATGTCTGCTCGCCATACGGAATCCAATGCCGCCTTGTTTTCGGGACGGATAGGCTCGGAAGGGGGAGACTCGAGTTTGAGGGGATTGACTGGAGTGCCGTTCTTCCATACCCTGAAGTCGAGGTGAGGTCCCGTGCTGACGCCTGTGTTGCCTACATATCCTATGACATCACCCTGGCGTACGCGTACTCCCGATTTGATGCCCTTGCCGTATCTGGACAGGTGCAGGTATGCCGTGGTATATACGGAGTTGTGGCGTATCTTGACGGTGTTGCCGCCTCCGCCTGCCCAGCCTGCGCTGATGACAGTGCCGTCGCCGATTGCATGCACGGGAGTCCCTGCCGGCGCGGCATAGTCCACTGCCGTATGCGGCCTGACCTTGCCCGTGACGGGGTGCCTGCGGTTGTAGGAAAACCCGGAACTGATGCGGTTGAATTTGAGCGGGGCCTTGAGGAATGCCTTGCGCATGCTTTCGCCCTTCTCGTTCCACCACAGATTGCCTTTATCTCCCTGGTCGAAACGGATAGCCGGGAGGTCCTTGCCGTCCCTGCTGAATACTGCGTACTGCACTCCCTTTATGCCTATGACTTCGCCCTCGCATTCCATTTCGTCATACACCGCGCGGAATCTGTCCTCCTGCCTCAGACCGAAGAAGTCCACCGTCCATGCGTAAATGTCGGAGAGGTCGGAAATCAGTTCGACAGGCGCACCTGCCGATATCATGTCATTCCATAGGGAACTGCGTATAGACACGTCCACGGCCTTGCGCGTGACATTGACCGGCTTGCTGTATCTCCAGACAGCCAAGGAGTCGCAGCAGCGGAAGATGACCTCCTCCGTGCGGCTCTCGTGGTAGACTATATAATGCAGGGCGTGCAGGCTGTCCCTGTCGTAGTAGGCGTCATAGCCGTTGCCTGCGCGTAGCGTGCGCACATTGAATACACTGTCGCAGGCGAGCGTCATCTGATATGCCTGCGCAGACTCCAGTCCGGCGCGTGTCATCAGCGCGGTGAAATTGTCGCCGTTCTTGACGACCCCTCCGACCTTGTCCAGGCCGTCGGGCCAAAATCCCATCGGCGGTTCCGGGACGCCTATCTCCTCTCCGGCATTTTCCGAGCCACCACGGCCTCCGAAACATCCGCACACTCCGAGCATGACTCCGCATGCAAATGCTGCCCTTATTAATCTTTTCATGAGAATGTCCGTTCTTATCAGTCAGTTACACTAATGTTCCCTCCATCTACGATGAAATGTATGTCCCTGCCGGCGAAACGCATTCAGTAGACGCGTCCCAGTTCGTCCTGATACCGCGTACGAGGATCTGACTCCAATGATGCGAGCAGGGCAGGGGCGTTGGCATCCCCGACGAGGTCGGAGAGCCTTTCCGGATTGGTCACATGCAGTTTGCGCCATCCGCGATCATCCGTGAAACCTCCTCGGGCCTCCGGATGTGCGTCTGTGTATGCGATATATGGTTTTATGTCATATATGGGCGTGCCGCTGACCATATCCGCGACGAGCACGCGTATCACGCAGCGTTCGTAGTCTATGCCGGCTATTCTGACGCTCGACAGGCCTATGGGATTGGGGCGATAGGGGCTGCGGCTCGCGAATACTCCTATCCTGTCGTTGCCGCCGAGCCTCGGAGGTCTGACAGTCGCCTTGAATCCCTCCGTCTCCCTATTGAGAGAAAATCCCCAGATGACCCATATCCAGTCGAATCCCTCCAGCCCGCGCAATGCTTCCGGGCAGTGAAACTCTCCGTCGAGGTGAATCTCTCCCTCGACATCTGCAATGACTCCGCTCTGTCTCGGAGTCCCGAATTTCTCTTCGAAAGGTGATACGAAATGTCCTATCGTCTTCATCGTCTGGTTTCGGTGCTGCCGTTGCCCTCACGCTGAGACAACGGCCATAATATGACAAATTTACGCATATAAATCAGCCCGCGCAAATTTGCATCGCGCAAATGATTTGTCGTATCGGTCGAAAAAAAAGGAGAGCCGAAGCTCTCCTAAACCAGAGGTCGAAGCAGAGCAACTGGGCTCTGGCTCTCTGTCTCAGAGTAAAAATAAGGCACCTCAGTTGGGGCTGAAGTGCCATTATCTTTAGTAATCAATTGACATTCATCATGTCGGTACAAAGGTAAGGATATTTCTTTATCTGACAAGCGGTCGCCAATGATTTTTTTAAAGTTTACAAATGATTTGCCGTATCGGTCGAACAGTATCTAATTTTCGCCAATCAGTTATGCGTGGTGACATCGGCAGCGTATTTTTTGTATTTTTCTAAAACAGAACAAAACAACCTTTTATAAACTTATTGTCAACGAATACGAAGTTGTAGCTTATAAATATCGCGTATGAATTTCTTGTGTAAAGTGCTATTGTGAATGTCTTTATTTTGACAAGTTTGAATTCATGTTTTTGAGATTATTGCGTTATGGTGCTGGAATCTACGAGTTTGCTTTCAGGGGACTATGACTCCTATATTGATATCATTATGTGTAATGTTTTTTTAGTAAAACGAGCGTAGTGTGTTTTTGGAAAGATGGATAGTTCTAATTTCATACATAATAATGTTTAATTTTTGCTAATTGGTTTTTCACTGTGGTGATGGTAGTATATTTTTATTACCTTTCGATTAAATTCTATTATACATAAATATTAATGCTTATGAAAGGAAAGAAAAGAATTGCAGTTTTGTCTGCGGCGGTACTCTCATTGTTTGGCGTTGCTCTTCTTGCTACGGAATTTAAATCCGCTCGTACAGAGTGCGATATTCAATGCCCTAATTGCGGGAGTTATCAAGTGAATCACACACATTATAAGGAGGACCATGTGTTGTTCTATGGTTACTGCAGAGATTGTGGGTATTCATGGACAGGAATAAGTTATGCGGATTGACATATTGATTTGTTCCTATATTATGCTCCTGTTTGGAATATCAATGTCCGCGCAGGAGCATATGATAAATGGGACAGTAAAAGACTGCGATGGCAATCCCATGGAATTTGTTGCCGTCCTTGCGTATGGGGATTCTACAAGACTTCCGGTAGGTGTAGAGACCGGCCCTGACGGACATTATGCAATGAGCCTCCCTTCCGGAGAGTATACGATAGAAGCGTCATTGCTCGGTTATAGTAAGTGGCGTGGGGCTGTTTCTGTGTCTGGAGATGTTA
>CAZKRZ010000156.1:3121-3742 GCA_964555325.1 uncultured Muribaculaceae bacterium | reverse complement strand
AGTATCTGCTCAAGGCAGGTGTCGTATCCGAGAAACTCGGCGACAAGGCAACGGCTCTCTCGCTGTACAAGACAATCAAGGACAAATATCCCCAGTCCGTCGAGGGATATGACATTGACAAATACATCGCCCGCATCGAGGCTGGAGAATAATCAGGGAGGGAAGACCGATGGGAAGAGCATTTGAATTCAGAAAAGAGCGCAAGATGAAGAGATGGGGCCACATGGCCCGTGTCTTCACAAAACTCGGTAAGGAAATCACTATCGCCGTCAAGAACGGCGGACCTGATGTCACCGGCAACCCTCGTCTGAGGGCTCTGCTCGCAGAGGCTCGCTCCGAGAGCATGCCCAAGGAGAATGTCGAAAGGGCTATCAAAAAGGCCACAGACAAATCTCTCGGTGACTTCAAGGAATACACCTACGAGGGCTACGGCCCTTACGGAATCGCATTCCTCGTAGAGGCTGCATCCGACAACAACACCAGGACTGTCGCCAATGTCCGCAGTTATTTCAACAAATGCGGCGGATCTCTCGGCACCAGCGGATCTGTAAGTTTCATGTTCGACCACAAATGCGTGTTCCGTATCAAGGAAACCGCCGAAATGAACCTTGAGGATCTGGA
>CAZKRZ010000156.1:0-3111 GCA_964555325.1 uncultured Muribaculaceae bacterium | reverse complement strand
GTGTAGAGGAAATGTTCGAGGAGACTGATTACGATCAGGACGAGAACGAGACCAAGACCATCGTCATCTACGGCGCATACGAGTCTTACGGCACCATCCAGAAATACATCGAGGACAACAGTTTCGAACTCATCTCCGGAGGTTTCGAGCGCCTGCCCAACGTGGATCTGAAAGAGCTTGACGCAGAGCAGCGTGCCACTATCGACAAGCTGACCGAACTCCTCGAAGAGGACGATGATGTCACCCACGTATACAATACGATGAAGCCGGAATAATCCGACCGACATACATACGCAAGACCAAGTTTTACGAGACCTTGCGGTCCATTTACAGACCATCCCTACGGGGATGGTTTTGTCGTTTAAAATTTATATCTTTGAGGGTTGAACCAGAACTCACATAATTGATGAGCATACAACAGGAAAAGATAAGCCGACTGGTGGAGAAAAGGGCCCAGGCCCGTATGGGCGGAGGCGAGAAACGCATTGAGGCCCAGCACGCCAAGGGCAAGCTCACGGCGCGGGAGCGTCTGGAGCTGCTCCTCGACGCAGGCAGTTTCGAAGAGTACGACATGTTCGTACATCACCGCTGCACGGATTTCGGTATGGACAAGAGCCATCCTGACGGAGACGGCGTCGTCACCGGACAGGGCACGATAGGCGGCAGGCTCGTATATGTATACGCACAGGATTTCACCGTCAGCGGCGGTTCCCTTTCCAAGACAATGTCCGAGAAGATATGCAAGGTCATGGAGATGGCCATGCGCGTCGGGGCACCGGTAATCGGGCTCAACGATTCGGGAGGCGCACGCATACAGGAGGGCATTGACGCCCTTGCAGGATACGGAGAGATATTCGAGCGCAATATTCTCGCATCGGGCGTAGTACCGCAGATTTCGGTCATCATGGGTCCCTGCGCAGGAGGTGCGGTGTACTCCCCCGCCCTCACCGATTTCACAATAATGGTCAAGGGGACTTCCTATATGTTCCTCACAGGCCCTGCTGTTGTAAAGCAGGTGACCGGACAGGATGTGTCGCAGGAAGAACTCGGAGGGGCGGATGTACACGCACGCAAGAGCGGCGTCGCTCATTTCGCGGCAGAGAACGAACAGGAGGCCCTCCAGACGGTAAAGGACCTGATTGCAGCCATTCCCCAGAACAATAAGTCAATAGCACCCGAACGCCCGACATCTGACCCCGTAGGACGTACGGACGACTCTCTGAACGAGATTATCCCCGACTCCCCCAGCAAGGCCTATGACATGTACAAGGTCATAGGGAGCATAGTCGACGATGGGGAGTTCCTCGAGGTGCACAAGGATTTTGCCAGGAATATAATTGTAGGATTCGCCCACATGGGCGGCCAGAGCGTCGGTATCGTTGCCAACCAGCCGAGCGTGCTCGCCGGAGTGCTGGACATCAACGCATCACGCAAGGGCGCGAGGTTCGTACGCTTCTGCGATGCCTTCAACATCCCCATAGTCACGCTGGTAGATGTCCCGGGATTCCTCTGTGGCACGCAGCAGGAATATGGCGCAGTCATCACCAACGGAGCCAAACTGCTCTACGCCTATGGCGAAGCGACAGTACCCAAGGTCACCGTGACACTGCGCAAGAGTTATGGCGGAGCACATATAGTCATGAGCAGCAAGCACCTGCGCGGCGATGTCAATTACGCATGGCCGGGTGCGAGCATAGCCGTGATGGGAGCCGAGGGCGCTGTGGACGTACTCTACGGCAAGGAGCTCAAGGCGGAGACAGACCCCGTCAAGCGCGAAGAACTGCGCCAAGCTCGCCTACAGGAATATAACGACCTGTTCTCCAATCCGTTCCGTGCAGCGGAAAAGGGTTATATAGAGGATGTTATCGAGCCCCGCAACACACGATTCCGCGTGATACGCGCACTGGAGACATTGAGAAACAAACGCGAATCCATGCCGGATCGCAAACATGACAATTTGCCGTTATGACAGGCTGCGCACTGGCGACAATACTGGCTCTTTCAGCCAAGGAAAGACTGCTGCTGGAGCATGACCCTCACGGCCTGATACTCGCGACCGCGAGCATTCTGTTCGTATTCGCAGTATTGTTTATCCTATATTGTATATACGGATTGTCGGGAGAGTACTTCAAGTCCCGCCAGCGCAACAAGGCAGCAGGCAGCGTAGCCGATACGGGCAATGCCTTCAATGCAGGCGGCGCAGATATATCCGTCACCCCGGCAGATGCGGAGGACGAGGACCTCGCCGTCGTCATAGCGACAGCCTTGGAACTGTACAGGCAGGAGCAGGCGCTAAAAGCCCTGCAGGACACACACAATCACGATCTTGAGAGCGGCATCATCACGATACGCCGCGATGAACATACCAACTGGACCAGAATATGAGCAAATACGACATCACGGTCAATGGCCGCAAATATGTGGTCGAAGTAACGCAGCACCAGGACAACGCACAGGATGGTGCATACGAGGTAAAAGTCGGCGCAGGAGTCACACAGACGGCAACAAGCACGCCTATACAGAATCCTCCCGTACAGAGCCGGCAGGAGCCGGCAGCCGCCTCCGTTGCAACGGCTGTCACCGCACCGGTCGCACCTGAAGCAACGGCTACTACCCCCTCCACGCCAATCGCGCCCGCAGCACAGGCACAGAAAGCGGCTGCCGGAGGCAAGGCCGTAACGGCACCTCTGCCCGGAGTGATACTGCAAATCTGCGTCAGCGAAGGACAGCAGGTCAGCCAGGGACAGAAACTCGCCATTCTCGAGGCCATGAAAATGGAGAATGACATCGTTGCGGACCGCGCAGGTGTCGTGACTTCGATAGCGGTCCAGAGAGGCGATTCCGTCCTCGAGGACGCTACCATAATGACTATCGGATAGGCGGCATGGAGAACCTCATCGACAGCCTTGCCGAATTCTGGCAGATGACAGGCTTTGCCAACGCAATCTGGCAGCATTTCGCGATGATTGCCATAGGCATAGTATTCGTCATGCTCGGAGTCATCAAGAAATGGGAACCGCTGCTGCTCGTCCCCATCGGCTTCGGAATGATAGTGGGCAACATACCGGCTGCCGCAGGTCTCAATGTAAGCGTTTACGAAGAGGGTTCCGT
>CAZKRZ010000155.1:0-3750 GCA_964555325.1 uncultured Muribaculaceae bacterium | reverse complement strand
TTCCGTGCCTGGCGTGCATGCCATGATGGACATTTCTGACGGGCTCGCGTCCGATATAAGGCATATAATGGAGGCGTCCGGAGTCGGCGCGGAGATAGATGTCGCAGCCTTGCCGATGTCGTCGCAGTTTCGGCAGGTGTGTGCCGCTCATGACTGGGATCCGGTCGAACTCGCCCTCTGCGGTGGGGAAGACTACAAGCTGCTCTTTACCGCCGCCCCGGGCAGCATTCTCCCCGAGGGAAAATGTATACCCGTCGGGCGCATCACTTCGGACGGGGAACTCCGCTGGGTCGGCAGCGATAGAGATTTCGGCGGATTCCGTCACTTCTGAGACCTTGCCGGATAGTAATCCCGGCGGATTCTGGTGCTCCTAAAACGCTGTTTGATAGTGATTCCTGTGGGCAAGGCTTGCTTCTAAGGCGTTGTCTCTCAAGAATATAACCGCATAAATGAATTCAACCCGCATCACTGCGGGTTGACTCGGTTAGTTAGTAGTGTATTACCTTAGAAAGAAGGTGTCTGTTGGTTAGAGTCTCTTAAAACAAGTTTAAGAGTTGAGTGTTTCATTTCTGAATGCAAATATAAACCTTGTTTTTGGAAATGCAAACAAAAATGTGATTTTTTTGATTTTTAAATAAAGAGTTTTTAAAAATCTTTATTAAGTAGTTTCGGGCGGAGTTTTGCAGTGCGCTCCAGCGCCTGTGCGTCTTGCCATTCGCGTATGAGTTTGGGGTTGCCGCTCAGCAGTACATCGGGGACCCTCCAGCCGTTGAATTCTACGGGGCGTGTATATATGGGAGGGGAGAGCAGGTTGTCCTGGAAACTGTCGCTCAGCGCGGAGGTCTCATCGGTCAATGCGCCCGGCAGGAGACGCACAATGGCGTCTGTCAGCAGCGCGGCAGGTAGTTCTCCGCCGCTCACGACATAGTCTCCGACCGAAATCTCGCGGGTGATGAGGTGTTCGCGTATGCGGTGGTCGATGCCCTTGTAGTGGCCGCAGAGCAGGATGATGTTGCCCTTGAGTGACAATTCGTTGGCAATGCCCTGGTCTAGTATTTCCCCGTCGGGGGACATATAGATGACTTCGTCGTAGTCCCTTTCGCTGCGAAGTTTCTCTATCATCCTGTACACGGGCTCGACCATCATCACCATGCCGGCGTCTCCGCCGTAGTTGTAGTCATCGACATTCTTGCGCGGACCGATTCCGAACTCGCGCAGATTGTGTACCTGTATGTCTACGATGCCGTTCCGTATGGCTCTACCGACAATCGAATGGCTGAGCGGGCTTTCGAGCAGCTCCGGCACGACCGTGATGATATCTATTCGCATATTTTTGTGCTATGAGTTAAACGCCTGCAAAAATAGGTATTTCATTTAAATTTGGATATATTTGCAACTTATAACGTTATTTTTAAACACTCGAACTCAATGAGCGAAACAAATCTTCCCGATGTCGTCGAGACCGAGGTTATCGAGGCCGCGGATGTAGCGGGGGCACAGGAGAGCCCTTCGTTTGCGGACAAGACTCTGGCGGAACTCGTCAAACTGTTTGAGGCCCTTCTGGGCTGCGAGGACAAGATGAAGAGGTCCAAAGAGGCTGAATCTATCAAGTCAGCATTCTACAAACTCCTGAACAAAGAAAAGGCAGAGGCGGGCGAAACCCCCTCGCAGGCTCCCGAAGACGGGGAGGATGACGGACAGCAGGCACAGGAGCCTGCCGAGGCAGAGAATGCCGCCGCCAGTCCTTTCACGGCCATCGAAGAGGCATTCAAGGGGCTTTATGCTGAATACAAAAAAGAAAGGGCGGAATACAATCGTCAGCAGGATGCGGAAAGGGAAGCCAACTACGAGGCCAAACTCGCAGTCATCGAGGATCTGAAGACACTTCTGGACAAGCAGGAGGATCTCGGTGCGACATTCCCGGCTTTCAGGGCTATCCAGGACCGCTGGAGGGCAATAGGCCCTGTGCCTGCCACCAAGTTCCGCGATGTCAACGACCAATATCAGTACTATGTCGAGAAATTCTACGACATGGTCAAGATCAACCACGAACTCAGGGATCTGGATTTCAAGAAGAATCTGGAGGCCAAGGAGGCATTCTGCGCCGCAGCGGAGAAACTTGCCGAGAACGACAATGTCGTGGCGGCATTCCACGAGTTGCAAAAACTGCACGAGCAGTGGAAGGAGTTCGGACCTGTGGCGAAAGAGTATCGTGACAGCATCTGGGAGCGTTTCAAGGCAGCTACGGCTGTAATCAACAAGAAATACCAGGCTCACTTCGAGGGATTGAAGGAGCAGCAGGCTGGAAACCTGGCAGCCAAGGAGGCTCTCTGTGTCCGCATGGAGGAGATTGCAGCCAAGGATGTCAAGTCTTCGAGCGAGTGGAATGCCCTCACCAAGGAGATTGAGAAGATACAGGCCGAGTGGAAGACCATAGGCTTCGCTTCCAAAAAGGACAACCGCAAGATATATGAGCGTTTCCGCGCCGCCTGCGATGTGTTCTTCGCGAGGAAGAGGGACTTCTACACCGAGTACAAGGAGTCTATGAACGACAACCTCCAGCGCAAGATTGCCATCGTGGAGGCTGCAGAGGCTCTTAAGGGCAGCACGGACTGGAAGAAGACGGCGGATGCCCTTATCGATCTCCAGAAGCAGTGGAAGGAGATAGGCATGGTGCCCCGCAAGAAATCCGACCAGCTCTGGCAGAGATTCCGCAGCGCCTGCGACGAGTTCTTTGCCGAGCGTGACAAGAATGTCCGCAAGGAGCGCAGGGGAGGAACCGGTCACCGTCAGGGACAGCATGTCCCTCAGCGCAGCGAGAAAGACATTCTCATACAGAAGTATCGTGCTCTGCAGCAGGATATTGATACATACGAGAACAATATAGGATTCTTTGCGGCCAGCAAGAACGCCAATCCGCTCATCGACCAGATGCGTCGGAAGATAGACGAATCCAAGAGCGAGCTCAAGGCATTGGAGGAGAGGATCAGGCAGATGGAGCAAAGCGCACAGGACAATGGATAAAAATTCGATAATAGGTATTATTCTGATTGCGGCGATCATGTTCGGCTTTACGTTCGTGCAGTCGCGTCAGTATGAAAAGAGGGCGGAGATACAGAGGCAGTTGGATTCGGCGTATGCTGCGGAGCATCCCGAACTCGCAGTCCTTGACAGCGCCCGTCTCGCGGAGGCGGAAGCCGCACAGAGCATTTCTGCGCAGCCTGCCGCTCCGGTCAGAGGCATTTACAAGGATTCTCTCCTCAATGTCGCTCTCGAGGGAATCGAGCGTTTTGCCGCTCTGGAGAATGACAATATCCGTGTGGAATTCACTTCCAAGGGTGCCCAGCCTTATTCTGCACAGATAAAGGGATACTACAATTACGGTGGTACTCCTCTGTATCTGTTCAATGCAGGCGGCAGCAAGATGGCGGTGCATGTCTATACAGGAGAGTACATCAACACTGCTGATCTGGTGTTTGACATCGTGGAGTCGAGTGATTCCTCGCTGGTCATGCGTCTGCCCGTCGGTGGTGGCTACATTGAGCAGTCATATACTCTGCCCGCTGACAGTTATATGATTACCAACCGCCTGTCCTTCATCGGAATGGACGGAGTCATCCCCCGCAATGTCTCATCTGTGGACATTGACTACGACATGGTAATTCCTCGCATGGAAAAGGGCTACAAGAATGAGTTGCAGTACTCCAAACTCTCATATTATTTCGACGGTGACAAAAAGCCTGTCGATAT
>CAZKRZ010000154.1:0-3759 GCA_964555325.1 uncultured Muribaculaceae bacterium | reverse complement strand
AGACAAGTGATGTATATGACACTTAAATCTTTAGTTCTCCTTACCCTTCCGCTTGTGCTTGTCTGTTGCTCCGGCGACGGACAGCACAAGAAGGAGAATATCTTCGATGAAGGAGGAGTCCCGGACATGAAGACTTCGTTGACTTCGAATGCCGATACCGTTTTCCTTTCATGGACTGTCGAGAACAAGGACATTGATTTCGATTCATTCCGTATATATGACAAGGAAGGGAGGCATGACGTAACGCTCACTCCGGACAAGACGTCCTGTGTGTTGACACATACCCCGTACAACAGAAGGTATCCGGTGAGAATCGCCATGATTAAGGGAGAGCAGGAAGTGTCTTATGCAGAAATCAGTCTGAATATAAACGGCTTCGACAGCGTCATCGCTTCCAGCATCATTCCCGACAGCGGCAGCGTGACCGAAGGAGACGGGATGTATTCCATTCCTCTGCCGGACGGACGCAGCATATTCCTGATGGGTGACTCCTACACGGGGACGGTCTCAAACGGACGCAGGATCAGCGGAAACCACATGTACCGGAATACATATTTCATCTATGACCGGGGCAAGACTTCCGCCATCTGCAACGCCAACGGAGAAAATACATCTGCGGCTGTTCCGGCAGGGGTTAAGGACGAGGGAAAGAAGTGGTATTGGCCGGGACACGGCTTTGTGGTCGGAGACCGTCTCTATATCTTCCAGTTCCTCATGTACAACACCGGTGAGGGCGGCGGCTGGGCTTTCGGATACGAGAAGACCAACTTGCTCGAGTACAGCCTTCCGGACGTGAAACTGATAAAGGACTCTCCTTTGCCTTTTTCATTGACGGACAATACAATCCATTATGGAGCGGCTGCGCTCAACGACGGAGACTGGCTCTATGTATATGCCCAGGTGGATATTGAGAATGACCTTGACCCCGTCACCGAAGTGCTTGCGGCGAGGACAATGCCCGGAAGCCTGTTCGACAGATGGGAGTTCTGGACCGGCTACTCATGGTCTCCTGACCCCGGTGACGCGGTAAAGATGGAAGGACTGGACGCCGTGCCTGTCTCATCCCAGTTCAATGTGTTCAAACTTGACGGAAAGTATGTCCTGCTTACCCAGGACAAGACTTTCAACAGCGGAAAGATATACACGTTTACATCCTCGTCTCCGACAGGGCCGTGGGGCAACAGGACGCTCATATACGAAATCCCAAATCTCGGCAGTTCCAACTGGTACACCTACAATGCCATGGGGCATCCGCAATTCGAGAAGGACGGTATGATTCTCGTCTCATTCAATGTCAATACAAGCGATTTCTCGGAACAGACGACGAATGTCGCAAGTTATCGCCCGAGGTTTTTCTGGGTGGAAAAAGAAATGATTTTACAATAAAACAAAACAGACATTATGTTTAAATATATTTCACATATCGCGGTTGCGGTATCATTGCTTCTTCTTGCTTCCTGCGAGCAGGTTTCGACCGAGGCGGACAAGAACTACAACGGGACTTACGACATCACCTACACCCTCGGCTCGGTGATAGAGAAAGATCCGGTAAACATCAGCGGAATAGATGTCTATCCGTATTTCGACTTTTTCGGCAGCCTCAATTTCGTCATCAATGTCGTTGACGGAAAGATGGTTTCCTTTACCTATGACAACGGGGATATTCCTTTCTCCGCCCACAGTTTCGCGATGCCTTCAGGCAGGACCGAGTGCGAGTTTGACGGCACGGTGTCTCCTAATGTTCTCAAGATCAAGGGTACTGACGACGTGGTGGCGACATTTGTCAATGGAGAGCTGATGGTTCCTTTCGTGCTTGACTGCAAGGAAATCAGTTATGAA
Organism: uncultured Muribaculaceae bacterium; assembly: GCA_964555325.1. Classification (GTDB taxonomy): domain Bacteria; phylum Bacteroidota; class Bacteroidia; order Bacteroidales; family UBA932; genus Cryptobacteroides. The sequence continues at coordinate 1,920 of CAZKRZ010000154.1, read as the reverse complement.
TTCCATTTCAAGGAGATAGCTGAGTAATAACCAATAAACACACATTATCATGAATATCTTCAAGAAACATAAAGCCGCTGTTTTGTCGCTGATCGCCTTTATCGGATGCGTGGTCGCGTGCGACATGATTACTGAGATCATCAGCCTTCCGGAGGACGCGAAGGTGAATTCGGAAGTTGAAATCAAGGCCAGGATTACGCTCGTGCCGAGCTCCGACGACAAGACGGAGTTTGTGTTCGCAATGCTGACCCCCAAGAGCTGGAATACCTCAGGCAATGCCAAGGTGACATTCTCCACACACGGATACAACACCCAGGGCGGTGTGGATGTCGTTGATGAGGAGATGATACTCATCAACGACACGGAGAAAGAGCCTTCGACACAACTGTCATGGCCTATGGCCTACCAGAAGAAGGTCGGCTCCATGGGCAACTACGGTTCTGTGGAGTGGACCCTGTTCAAGTCCAAGACCATGTTCATCATCGACAACAACGTGAGCGAGGAGACCATCACGGCTGACGTGACTATCAAGCTCACTACCGGACCTGAGAACATCAAGTTCTTCTTCGGAGCCGGCTATGCACCTTACAGGCGCGGTCTTCTGACTTCGGCCGAGAATGACGGCGACCACAGGTATGAGCCTAACGAGGTTACCAAGGTGTTCGAAGTGACAGGTGCAGAGGGTGGCGACGAACTTGACTTCACCGTCATGCCGCGCGTATCCTCAGTTCCATCCGCATTCCGTTACGGAGACATTTTCGCCGTCAAGTTCAATGCGAACGACTCTGACCTTGAGGGTGAGGAGAAGGTGATTCTCTGCGGCAAGGCTGTACTTGCAGACGGCAACGAGGTTGTTGTCGGGAGAAAGGCCGCCAACGTGATGGAAAGGCTTCCTCAGAATTCTTACCAGAAATACATCTATCCTCGCCATTTCTTCTCTCTCCCTGCCAATGCGGTAATCGAGAACATCTATTGCTGGTTCGAGAGTGAGGACGGTACAAAGGTTGTGACCGCCGGCGATGACGGCTACCGCCTGAAACAGGCAGACAAGTAAAAGGTTTCTTTTGTTTTTCAGCAGGCTGGCCGGGAGGTCAGCCTGCTGTGTTTGTACATGGCCATCCAGAATCGGAAATTCCGGGAAAATCCATATCTTTGTTTATATGAGAAGGTTCATCTGTTTGAAACGTACATTCCTGATTCTGCTGGCGGCTCTTGTCTTGCTACCCCCCCCTTAAGGGCTGATTTCAAGACTGAATACATCTCCAACGAGAAGGGACTCTCCAACAGTAGTGTGAACTGCCTCCTGACAGACTCCCGGGGTAAATTGTGGATAGGGACATGGGATGGCCTGAATGTCTATGACGGAGGTTCCGTCCTCTCGTACAAATCCAATCCGGTCGATCCTGCAACCATCTCGGACAATATTATCCGCTCGGTCAAGGAGCAGGGAGACGGGACAATCTGGGTGGCGACCGATTACGGGATCAACAAACGCTCTCCCGGAGAATCGGGCTGGAGCCGCTTCCATCTCGGGTATGAAAACAAATATCCTACAAACGAAAACGTGTTCAGCCTGGACATTTCCGCAGGGCAGACCGTCTTCGCCTCCTCGATAGGCTGGGGCATAGCCATGTACGATTCGGCGTCCGGCCAGATGATACCATTCAACATACGCGGTGTCAACACTTCCGCCATCAGTACCTTTTTCTGTGTCGGTGATGACAGGCTGCTGATTCTCGATACGGCCGGCAAACTGTATGAAGTGGAGTATTCGGTCAGCCGCTCCGGCAGGCTGATTGTCGGGAACAACACACTCCTCTACAAGGACCGCGGTGTCCGCCGGATATTCAAGAACGGGAATGAACTGTTTGTGTGCATGCGGGACAATTCCGTCACGATGATCGATTCCATGACGGGCGC
>CAZKRZ010000153.1:0-3819 GCA_964555325.1 uncultured Muribaculaceae bacterium | reverse complement strand
GAACACCGTATCCGGCGGACTGCTTCCCAATTTCGAGTTGCTGCGGAGCAATTCCCTGCCCGTAAGGGGCGAAACCTACCTGCGCATCGAACAGAATCTCATGGCATTGCCCGGTCAGGGCATAGAGGACATACATGAGGTGCGCACCCACTATATGGCAATCAACCAGACGAGAGAGTTCTTCAAACGCTATCCGCACATACGCCTCGTGGAGTCCGAAGACACCGCAGGCAGTGCCGCACAGATAGCGTCAGAACATCTTGCAGGAGTCGGAGCAGTGGCGTCGGCCATGGCTGCGGAGACTTACGGGCTGCAGATAATAGCCCCAGGCATAGAGACTTACAAGCAGAATTTCACGCGTTTCCTCGTATTGGACCCGACGATAGATGCCGGACCGCAGAGAGCGGATAAGGCGTCACTCTGCTTTACTCTCCCCCACAAGCCGGGCTCGCTCGCCAGCATACTGACCATACTCTCGTTCTACGAGATGAACCTGACCAGAATACAGTCCCTGCCTATACCGGGACATGAATGGCAATATTTTTTCTATGCCGACATCCGTTTTGAATCCTACGAGCGTTACCGCCAGGCCCTCGCCGCGGTGCGCCCTCTGATGGAGGAACTGCGGATACTAGGCGAATACATTTCAGCATTATGATCATCAAACCGGCAAAGCGGACAGAGTCCGTAAAAGAGTATTATTTCTCCAAGAAAAACAGGGAAATCGCCCAGATGAACCTCGACGGCCGCAAAGACCCTGTCATCAATCTCGGTATCGGCGCACCTGACGGACGGCCTCCCCAGGCAGCAATCGACGAGCTCTGCAAAGTCGCCCAGATGGACGGAGTGCACAAATACCAGAGTTACAACGGCACGCCCGAATTGCGCAAGGCATTCGCGGACTGGTACAAGCGTTATTACAATGTCACGCTCGACCCTGCCAAAGAGATACAGCCGCTGACAGGCTCCAAAGAGGGCATTCTGCTCATCTGCCTGGCATTCCTGAACAAGGGCGACAAGATACTCATCCCCGATCCGGGCTATCCTACCTATAGCAGTTCCGCACGTCTGTGCGAGGCGGAGATCATCAACTACGACCTCAAGGAGGAACTCGGATTCCAGCCTGATTTCGACGAACTGGAGAAGATGGACCTCAGCGGAGTCAAACTGATGTTCACCAATTATCCGAATATGCCCACCGGAGCACCTGCTTCCCGCGAACTATATCGCAAACTCGTGGATTTCGGCCGCCGTCACGGCATAATGATCTGCAACGACAACCCTTACAGCTTTATACTGGCGGACGAGCACCTCTCCATTCTCGAAGTAGAGGGCGCATTGGACTGCTGCCTGGAGATGAATTCGCTGAGCAAGGCGCACAACATGTCCGGCTGGCGTCTCGGAATGGTAGCGGCAGAGGCTGATGTCATCTCCGAGATACTCAAGGTCAAGAGCCAGATGGACTCCGGCATTTTCAGAGGCCTGCAGCTCGCTGCCGTAGAGGCTCTCTCCTGCGGAGAAGAATGGTTCGGACCGCTGAACGACGAATACAGGGCCCGCCGTGCGGCTGCCTGCGAAATCATGGATCTGATAGGCGCAAAATACCGCAGCGACAGCCAGGGGCTCTTTGTATGGGGCAAGGTAGACCGTCCAGGAGTGGAGTATTCGGACAAGTTCCTGTACGAAGCGGGAGTATTCATCACCCCCGGATTCATTTTCGGCAAGAACGGTGAGAATTATGTGCGCATATCTCTGTGTGCTCCCGTACCCACGCTCCAGGAAGCCAAGCGCCGCATCGCGGCAGTCCTGGGCAAGTAACAAAGCCTCAGGACAATGAAGGTAGCAATCATCGGACTCGGTCTCATAGGCGGAAGCATGGCGCTGGATCTCAGGCGTCGCGGTTTCGCTGATGAGATACTTGGTGTGGAGGCGGACAACGCCAACGCGGAAGCCGCCCTGCGCATAGGTATAGCCGACCGCATAGTCCCGTTCGCGGAAGCGGTCTCCGAGGCTGATGTAACGGTATTGTCGGTGCCGGCAGGCGTCGCGGTGGAGATGCTGCCGCAGGTCCTGGACATCATCCAGGGCAGCAGGCGCACGGTTATAGATGTGTGTTCGGTTAAGGAACGCATTTCATCGGCAGTCAGGAAACATCCAGGACGCGGGCGTTATGTGGCGACCCATCCCATGGCAGGCACTGAATACAGCGGACCGTGGGCGGCTATGCCGGGGCTGTTCGACGGACGCGCCTGCATATTCGCGGATGCGGAAGAGTCCGATGCGGACGCGCTGCAACTGATTGAGCGGCTGTACGATACGCTGAACATGCGTGTAATACGCATGGATTCGTCCGCTCATGACGTGCATACGGCGTATGTTTCGCACATCTCACATGTGAGTTCATTCGCACTCGCTCTGACCGTGCTCGACAAGGAAAAGGACGAAAAGCACATATTCGATCTCGCGTCGGGAGGATTCAGCAGTACCGTAAGGCTCGCCAAGAGCAATGCGGACATGTGGGTGCCTATATTGGACGAGAACAGAGACAATGTGCTGCAGGTGATGGACACATACATAGGCAAGATGGAGGAGTTCCGCCGGGCGATAGCCGACGGAGATGCGGACAAGATACGCGAACTCATAGTCCACGCCAACAGAATCAAAAGGATAATCCGATGAAAGACAGACTCGATATAATTCCGCTGACGGAATGGGGATATTTCAAACTGCCGCCGCGGCCGTGCGTGATTGCCGGTCCGTGCAGCGCGGAGTCTGAGGAGCAGGTCATGCTGACCGCATCCCAGTTACGCGCATTCGGCATCAATATGTACAGGGCCGGTATCTGGAAACCGCGCACGCATCCCGGATGCTTTGAGGGAGCAGGCGTGGATGGTCTGAAATGGCTGCACAAGGCAAAACAGACCTACGGAGTGGCGATATGTACGGAAGTGGCCAGCCAGAAGCATGTATTCGAGTGTATCAAATATGGTGTGGATATGGTATGGCTCGGAGCGCGCACCACTGCCAATCCGTTCCTCGTAGAGGAAATAGCCGAAGCCCTCGAGGGCACTGACATCCCCGTATTGGTCAAGAACCCTGTCAATCCGGACCTCGACCTGTGGATAGGCGCGCTGGAAAGGCTCAACCGTCACGGTATCAAGAAACTCGGTGTCATTCACAGAGGATTTACCAGTTTTGACAAGATCAGATACCGCAATGCACCGGACTGGGAGATTGCCATAGAACTGCGCAGCCTCTATCCGGAACTGGCATTCTTCTGCGACCCCTCACACATGGCAGGCTCACGCGAATACATACGCGAAATCTCGCAGAGGGCCATGGATCTCGGACTGGACGGACTGATGATAGAGAGCCACTGCAATCCGGATGTCGCCTTGAGCGATGCCAAGCAGCAACTCACTCCTGCCCAGCTTGAAGACCTGCTGTGGCATCAGCTGACCGTGAGGGACGCGACCACTGACGGCTCGGATTTCAAGGAAAAGCTCGCTGAGCAGCGCACACGCATTGATGTGCTGGACGAGAGCATCATAGACCTGCTCGCCCGCCGAATGGACGCCAGCCGCGAGATCGGACGGCTCAAACGCGACAACAATGTCGCAATCATACAGGCCTCCCGCTGGGAAGATGTCCTGCACAATGCCATGAAGAAAGGCGAGGAGAAAGGGCTCGACCCGGAATACATCAAGGCCGTATTCAACCACATCCACGACGCGTCCGTCGCGGAACAGAACAAGATTCTCGAAAAATCATAGTCATATATGCAGGATAACGGATATATACGCGTCGCGGCGGCAACTC
>CAZKRZ010000152.1:1842-3836 GCA_964555325.1 uncultured Muribaculaceae bacterium | reverse complement strand
AGCAGTTCTGGTCGAGGGGCAACGGCTGGGTATTCGCCGCCATTCCTCTGATTCTCGACGAACTGCCTGCAGATGATGCTACAAGACCCTACTATGAGAATATCTTCCGCGAGATGGCAGAGGCGGTAACAGCCCTCCAGGACAAAGACGGACATTGGCACGCCAGCATGTTGGATCCGGGCTCGTACCCCGATCCGGAGAACAGCGGCTCGGCATTCTTCTGCTATGGTCTCGCATGGGGCATACGCCATGGCATAATAGACGGCAAGACCTATTGGAAGCCCCTGAAGAAGGGCTGGAAAGCCTTGGTTGAAGCCGTACATGACAACGGTATGCTGGGACATGTCCAGCCCGTAGGTGCAGGCCCCAACAAATCCGCCTACGACCAGACCGAAGTCTATGGTGTCGGCGCACTGCTGCTTGCAGGCAGCGAGTTGTACAAACTCGCCGAGTAAGAGCCGCCGTCAGCCCCGCCTAACGTATTCCGTCGGTGACATGCCGTATTTCTTGCGGAAGCATTTGATGAAATACGACGGAGTCGAAAAGCCTACAGCCCAGCATATCTCGCTGACACGGTCCGTGCTCGTAGAGAGCAGTTCCGCAGCCTTGACCAGACGCCTGTCCCTGATATAGTCATTGGGCGAAGTCCCGAGCAAGTCCTTTACCTTTCTATTGAGGGTGGACTTGCTCGTTTTCATCATGGATGTCAGCATTTCAAGGGAGAAGTCAGGGTCGGAGAGATTGTCCTCAACGCATTTGTCCAAAGTCCTGAGAAACAGCTCGTCGCGGCTCGAAATTCCCGGCATGGGAGCATCCCCGTCCCCGTTGCCGTTGCTGAGACCATCTTCTGCCTTGCGGACATTGTCCATCAGAATGCGTCTGTTGCGTATGAGAGACTCCATACTGGATACCAGATAGTCAAAAGAGAACGGCTTCTCGATAATCAGGTCCGCACCGCTGTCCATGCTGGTAATCTTGAGCTGAGGGGTGAGATTTGCAGAGAGTATCACCACCATTATATGAGAATATGTAAAGTCACCCTTGATGCGGCGGCATAGTTCGAGCCCGTCCATTCTCGGCATGGAAATGTCCGTCACAACCATGTCTATACGGCATGTGCGCGCTATGATACCCATGGCCTCGACACCGTCCGCTGCCGCGAGGACATTGTAGCGCGAAGACAGTTTGCGGCAGATGTATTCGCGCAGCTGGTCATTGTCCTCGGTGATGAGCACCGTACTCCGAGATGCGTCATTCGGCTCTTCCAGAGGCTGATCCTCCGCCTGCGCGGCCATATACAATGGCATTGTAAGGATGAAATTGTTGTGGGAGAGGTCATCGTCCATCTCTATCGCGCCGCCATGCAGGGAGGCAAGCGTGGCTGCCACCGACAGGCCTATGCCGAAGCCTTCATTCTCAGCACCGTCCCCTCCGCGATACTGGACGAATGACTCGAAAATGCGTTTGCGCATATCAGCCGGAATGACCGCACCGTCATTCGCGACCTCTACGACAGCATTGTCGCCCTCTCTGGATATAGAGACGGACACATAGCTCACCGCGTGCTTCAAAGCGTTGGAGAGCAGATTGTTGACTATTTTCGCCAGACCAGCCTTGTCCGCCCATACAGTCACATCGCCATCGCATACAGAGCGACGCAGTTCAAGCTGCTTTCTGTCCAAAGCATTGCGGTAATTGTCAAGTATGAAATCTATTTCCTCCTTGATATCCAACGAAGTACAGGACAGCGTATAGCCTTTCTGCTCCAGACGGGTAAAGTCCAGCAGTTCCCCGACCAACTGAGTCAGATAGCCAGTATTCCTGTCGATAATCGACAGGTCCTCCATCGTCTCCGCATCCGTCACTCCCCTGCTCATTATGCTGTCCAAAGGGGTGCGTATCAAGGTCAGAGGAGTCTTGATTTCATGCGCCATGGTCATAAAGAAATTGACCTTCTCGTTGTTGAGATCTATCTTCATCTGTATCTCCCGCTC
>CAZKRZ010000152.1:0-1832 GCA_964555325.1 uncultured Muribaculaceae bacterium | reverse complement strand
TCCGTCACGCGCCTATAGACGAGAGCCGCTATGCCGAACGGCAGGGCCACCAGCAGCACATACAGCATTCTGGCGAACGGGGTCTGAAAGAATGACGGTCTGACAGTGATTTCCAGCGGAGGGACGGATGTGTTCCATATACCCTTGCCACTGACTCCTTTGACCAGCAGACGGTAGTGCCCCGGCGGCACTTTCACATAGGACGCACGGCGGTCGAGCCCGGCATTGCGCCACGAATCATCGTATCCCTCAAGCATATAGAAAATCTCACCCACACCCGACATTGAACGGTCTATCAGCGAGAATACGAATCCGAACGAATTCTGCCGGGGAGACAGGACGAGCGAGCGGGTATCCGCGATACAGCAATCGAGCACAGAGCCTTCATCAGTAGGGCGCACAGTCTCCTGGGCTATCCTGAATTCGCATATCTCGACATTGGGGACAGTGGCGTCCTTGACCCATGCGCGGGGCTCGAAGCGGACGAATCCGTCCCTAGAGCCCATCAGAAGGGCTCCTGAAGAGGTCACAAAGGCGGAATGTGCCGTAAAACCGGCATTCAGCAGACCGTCGGCGAGGGTAAAATGCACCATTTCATCGACATTGCCTATCATCGTGAGGCCCTTGTCGGAAGTCACCCACATATTGCCCAAGGCATCCTCGACCATATCATAGATGATATTACCGGACAGGCCGTCTTCTGAGGTATACAGAGCCATGCTCTCGTCATCTATTCTCAGCAGGCCCTCATTGTATGTACGCGCCCAGACATTTCCACGGCTGTCGGGGTACAAGGTCAGAACCCTGTCAGTAGGCAGATCGGAGTTTTCCTTGGTCAGACGCGTCGTATTCCCGTTACCGTCCATTATGAAAATGCCGTCCGCATAAGTGGCATACCACATCCTGCCGCGGCTGTCCTGCAGGATGTCGCAGATATAGGAGCCTTTTAGTTCCGGCAGCTGTACGAATTCATCTTTATCCTCATCTAAGTACTTCAGCCCGAGAGTAGTACCGAGGAGCAGACGACCGTCGGCGGTGCGATAGAGGGTATAGTTGTCCACCTTGTCCTGCAGGTATTTCTTTTCCCTGCCGTTCACGAGATTAACACGGGTCAGCCCTACCGAGGAAATCAGCCAAAGGTCATCTCCATCCACCCAGACTCCAGACAATGACTGCAGAGGCGAAGAATATGGCAGCCTGCGGAGGCTGTTGTCCCTCTCCGAATACTCCAGCAGACCGGCCTGCTCGGTAGCCAAATACACATGGCCTTTACCGTCCTCCGCGAATCCGCTCACCCTGCTGCCAATCAGGGAAATGTCCCCATATCGGTCTATCCTCTCAAAACCGGCATCCGAGGTCATCTGCAGGGCTCCGCCGTCAGCGTGCGTGCCTACCAGCAGACCGTCTTTGAGGTCACCTCCGACAAAGAGGATATTGTTGCCGGGTATAGTCCATCTGTCTGTCTCCGAGTAGCTGGTATTCTGCAGATTGCCGTTGCGCACGTCATAAAACCAGATACCGTTATTGGAGGTGATAGCCATGAGGTCCCTGTCCACAAAGCGTATCTTCTTGAGACGGACCTTGCCCTCGATAGGGACATCCAGGTCTTCGAATGCCATAGTGAACGGATTGATGCGGCATATACTTTTGGACGAATAGGATACGTAGTACTCCCCTGCATTCCCGGGGATTATGCACTTGATACTGCGACCTTTGAACGGGGCCCTGCCATCGGATGTGCGGAACAGCTCCGGAGAGGACATATTCCCGTCCGCAATATACAAGTCATTGTTATACAGGCCGATAATACTAACATCATTGTCTTTGTCTAT
>CAZKRZ010000151.1:0-3861 GCA_964555325.1 uncultured Muribaculaceae bacterium | reverse complement strand
TGAACTCCCCTGGTCGTCGAGCCACTGGTCCGCAATGAGCATATCCGCATAGATGTCCACCATGTCCTCGCGAGAAATCACCTTACCCCTCTGCGAGCATCCGGCAAGGATGCACACAGTGAGACAGAGGGCGGCTGCAAGGGCCTTGAATGACGAACATCCGCGCATGGCTACACTATCTGAGGACTGCGCCGAACGCATTCTGGAATGTTGACAATATCCTGCCCATCACCTTCTCCACATCCTGGTCAGTGAGGGTCTTGTCGAGATCCTGCAGGACAAAACTCATCGCATACTGTTTCTTGCCCTCGGGTATCTTGTCTCCACGATAGACATCGAATAGGCTCACATGCTTGAGCAGTTTCTTGGCTGCCTTTGCCGCCGCTGCCTGCAGTTCCGCATAGGATACAGACTCGTCGAGCAGCAAGGCGAGATCCCTGCGCACCTCGGGTAATTTGTGCATTTCCGTAATCTTCACCTTGTCCATCTTGACGTGTTCAAAGAGTGGAGGCCTGTTGATTTCCGCCGAAAACACGGGCTGTTTGATACCGAACTTGCGTGCAAGACGCGGCTCGACAGTACCTATCACAGCCAGTTGCTTGTCCTGTCCGGGCAGCAGGTATGTGACGCCCTCCGAGAAGAGGTCTGCCGGGGCAGCCTGGGTCTTCATCTGATACAGGTCCGCACCGAAACGGCGCAGCAAGAGTTCGAGATAGCCTTTGAGGGCGAAGAAACTGCCCTTGCCTGGCTGCACGCGCCATGACTTGTCGGCTGCGCCGGTCATGAACATCGCATAGCAGGGATGCTCCTCGTAACTGGCGAGCGTCGTCCCGTCGGTATCAGGAACGCGCTGATATACAGTACCGTACTCGAATGTCTTGAGCGAGGATACCTGCCTGTTGAGATTGTACGCTATCACCTCCAGACCGCCGAGTATCAGAGTCTGCCTCATCACATCGAGGTCGGACGACAGAGGATTGACTATGCGTACGCATTTTTCCGCAGGGAACGAGTTGAGAGCGGTATAATATTCTCCCTTGGTGAGGGAATTGTTCATTGTCTCCGCAAATCCGTTTGCCGCAAGGAAATTGGATATGCCGTTGCGGATTGTCTCCGGGTCCGGAGAGGGTGCAGGGACAACGGACATCTTCATGTGATGAGGGAAATCAACATGGTCATAGCCGTATATGCGGAGTATCTCTTCGACCACATCGCATTCGCGGGTGACATCCACCATATATGTAGGAGCGGCAACAGTTGCTCCGCCCTCATGTTTCTCGACGAACTCATAATTGAGGTCGGCAAGTATATTTTCAATGACATCGTAGCCTATCTTCTGCCCGACAAATGCCTCGATACGGGCATAGTCCAGTTCGATACGCTTGCGCTCCGCCGCCTGGGGGCAGACCTCCTGGACGGCACCTTCCACGTGACCGCCGGCAATCTCCAAGATGATCAGCGCGGCACGATTGAGGGCATAGAGGCTGACCGCCGGATCCGCTCCACGCTCGTAACGAAAAGAAGCGTCTGTCTGCAAGCCATGGCTCTTGGATGTCTTGCGCACGCTCGCGGGATCGAAATATGCGCTCTCGAGGAACACATCGGCAGTACCCTCGGTCACTCCGCTGTCGATACCGCCGAACACGCCGGCGATACACATGGGACCGTTTTCGTTGGCAATGACCATGTCGCAGGCATGCAATGTACGGTCGACTTCGTCAAGAGTGCGGATGTGCTCTCCCTCAGCAGCCCTGCGGACAATGACTTTGGAGCCGACCTTGGCAGCATCGAAAGTATGCAGCGGCTGTCCCAACTCAAACAGCACATAATTGGAAATATCAACGATGTTGTTCACAGGCTTGGAACCTATGGACATCAGGCGTTTCTGAAGCCACTCGGGGCTCGGAGCGACCTTCACACCTCTGATAGTGACACCCGTATATCGAGGAGCGCCCTCATGGTCAAGCACTTCCACGGGAATGCCTGCGCCTGCGCCCTCTGCAAATGCCGACACATCCGGATAACGGAGTTCAGCACGCAGACCATGTCTCTTGAGATAGGCATACAGGTCACGCGCCACACCGATATGGGACGCCGCATCTATCCTGTTGGCTGTGATTTCGTACTCTATGACAGCCTCTGTCTTGAGGTGGAGATACTCTTTGGCGGGAGTGCCGACGACCGCATCCTCGGGCAAGACCATGATACCGTCATGACCGCTGCCGATACCGAGCTCATCCTCGGCGCATATCATTCCGAACGACTCCACTCCGCGTATCTTGGACTTCTTGATCTTGAAATCTCCTGGCAGCACCGTGCCGATACGTGCGAAAAGGACTTTCTGTCCGGCTGCGACATTGGGAGCGCCGCAGACCACGGTCACAGGCTCGGGAGAGCCGTCATCCACCTTGGTGATATGCAGGTGATCCGAATCCGGATGCTCCGCGCACTCCAGCACATGCGCCACAACGACGCCTGCCAGTCCTCCGGGTATCTCATCGCATTCCTCTACGGAATCCACTTCTATACCGATGGATGTCATGGCGTCGGCTACCTGTGCCGGCGTCAGATCGAAATCCAAATACTCTTTGAGCCAAGTGTAACTGAGCTTCATATTTCTTTATTTTAAATCTTCAGGATCGAAAAGCGCTTCCACAAACGCCTCTTTGTCAAATGTCTTCAAGTCTTCCACGCCCTCTCCGGTACCGATAAACTTGACGGGAATGTGGAACTGGTCCGAGACTCCGACCACGACACCGCCGCGGGCCGTGCCATCCAGTTTGGTAATGGCAAGCGAAGTAATATCAGTAGCACGGGCAAACTCCTTAGCCTGCTGGAAAGCATTCTGTCCGGTCGCGGCATCCAGCACGAGCAACACATCGTGAGGAGCGTCAGGGACGACTTTACGGGTGGCATTGCGTATCTTGGTCAGCTCGTTCATCAGGTCGATGCGGTTGTGCAGACGACCGGCCGTATCAATCAACACGACATCCGCTCCGCGTGCCACCGCCGCGCTCACTGTATCGTACGCGACAGACGCCGGGTCGGCACCCATGCCCTGCTTGACAATATCCACGCCGGCACGCTCTGCCCATCTCTGCAGTTGGTCGACAGCCGCTGCGCGGAATGTATCAGCCGCGCCAATGACGACCTTGCGTCCTTCCTTGCGCAGTTTATAAGCCAGTTTGCCTATAGTAGTGGTCTTGCCGACGCCGTTGACACCGACAACCAGGACGACATAGGGCTTGTGACTGAAGTCAAACGGAGCACCGCTTGCCGGAATCAGTTTACCTATCTCATCCCTGAGCATTCCGATGAGTTCATCCTGGGAAAGATACTTGTCCCGCCCGACACGCTCCTCGAGCGCATCCAGCACCTTGAGCATAGTATCCACGCCCATATCCGACTCTACCAGAGCCTCTTCGATGGCATCAAGAGTCTCATCATCAACCCTCGACTTGCCCACTATCGCACGATGTATCTTCTGGAAAAAACTGGCCGCCATATAGAAGCTGTTTTTATATGCCTTAAACTACAAATATACACAAAAAACAAAGGTCCGGCAATTTCTTGGGAGCGAAATAATCCTTGACCTTGGACTCTTCCACGAGATGCTCAGTGAAGACATAAGCGCCAGTCTTGGGCGACTTGTCCATGCGGATGCACTTGACCATGCTCTTAGAGCCGGCCTTTGCTGCGAATGTAGCGACTGCTTTCTTTGCCATGTTGCTGTACTCCTATATTACTTAATCTCGCGATGGAGGGTTACTTTCTTGAGGTACGGGTTGTATTTCATACGCTCAAGCCTCTCGGGATTGTTCTTCTTGTTCTTGGTAGTGATATATCTGGACATTCCAGGCA
>CAZKRZ010000150.1:0-3995 GCA_964555325.1 uncultured Muribaculaceae bacterium | reverse complement strand
AAAGAGCCCAAAGACCCCTCCGCATATCTCAACAGGGGAGCCTGTTATCTCTATCTCGGGGACACTCTCAAGGCAGTGAGCGACTACGACCGCGCTATCAGACTGGACAGGCATGAGCCGGAGGGCTACATCAGGCGCGGACGCCTGCGTGCATCCCAAGGGGACTATGTCAATGCCATCGCTGATATGGATATGGCGACGAGCCTCGATTCTACCAATACATTCGCCTATTTCAACAGGGCTCTGATGTATTACGAGACCCATGACTACAATTCCGCCATGGCGGATCTCAACAGGGTGCTGGCAGAGGACCCGGGCAACGCGCTCACTCTCTACAACCGCAGTCTCATCAGTGCGCAAGTGGGTGACTATGAGTCGGCTCTGTCCGATATGGACCGTGTCATCAATATCAATCCCGGCAATGTGCTGGCATATTTCAACCGCGCTGCGATATTTATGGAAATGCAGCGTTACAGGGACGCCCTGGAGGATTATGACAGGGCTATAGAACTGTATCCGGATTTTGCCAAGGCGTATATGAACCGCTCGTATGTCAAGAATCTGCTCGGAATGCGACGGGAGTCCAAGGCTGATTATGACGCGGCGCAGCGCAAGGTGGCGGAGTACAAGACTGCGAGCGCGGCGGACAGTCTCGCATTCGCGGACACTACGCGTAAATACAGTGCGCTGCTTGCGCTCGATGCGGATTTCGCCAAAAAGAATTTTGACAACGAACTGCTGCAGAACAGGGACATAGACGTGCGTCTGAGGCCTCTGTACAAGTTCCGTCTGGCTTCGGGAGACGCTACGCGCAATATCGCGCTGCGCAATCGTTACGAGAATTCCCTGCTGGACAGGTTTATCAAGGAAATGCCTGTCCCCGTCATGGTGGCTAATGCCGATACCCTGTCGGAGGCTGTACCTGTCTCTTCGTATGATGCTTCGGAACTGTCGCTTGCGGAAAATGCCTTTGTCAAAGGACTTTACAATGTGCGCAACCGTCAGTATAGTGCGGCGTTGTCGGATTTTGACCGTGCGGTGGAGGCTGCGGACAATGGGGACGACAGGTATTCGGCATATTACAAGGCCTGTTATCTGATGAACCGTGCCGCGCTCAAGGCAGAGATGATAGATTTCATCAATTCCATACAGAGCAATGTGCAGACTCTGACCATGGACGACAGGGGAGCGACGCGCGCCCGCGTCGGAGGGGATGTAAACAATGCTTATGATTATTCTGACGCTATAAGCGACCTGCAGCAGGCCATATCTCTCGTGCCCGACATGGCGTACCTGCATTATGACCTCGGCAATCTGTATTGCCTGTCTTCCGGTATGCTCAATGCCATAGGCAGCTATGACGAGGCCATCAGGCTCTATCCTTATATGGGGGACGCCTATTTCAACAGGGGACTCGTGCTTATCTATCTCAAGGACAAGGAGAAAGGATGTATAGACCTGTCGCGAGCAGGCGAGTTGGGAGTCGCTGACGCCTATAGTGTCATTTCCAAATATTGCGAGGAGGGCAACAATCTGTGACGGAAGTGGAGGAAAGGGTATTTTTCAAGAGTTTTTCGAGTGGGAGTTGTGGCAATTGCTGTGTACTTGGCGTCATGCGTGACGGCAAGGTGGCGGCTTCCATACTTATAGATGCCGGTGTCAGCCGGCGCAGGGTACGCAAAGAACTTGAGGCAGAGCACCTTGTGCTCGAAGATATCTCCGGTATTCTGCTGACTCATGACCACTTGGACCATGTCCGCTCCTTAGGGTCTTTCTGCAAATACGACCATATCCCGGTGTATGCTTCTCCGGAATTGCACAAGGCTCTGGCGCGCAAGAGCCATACTCTCGGGCATTTGCCGGAGGTCAGGCGTGTCCTCGTGCCCGGAGAGTGGAATGAAATCGTCCCCGGACTTGTGCAGGCCCGCTATTTTGTAGTGCCGCATGACGCCTCGCATACTGTGGGGTATGACATCCGCATGGCAGGTCATGCCTTTGTGCTCATTACCGACTGCGGCAGGCTGACCGAAGAGGCTCTGGACTGTGCCGCGGCTGCGGATACTCTCGTGATAGAGTCCAATTACGATGTTGACATGCTCGCAAGCGGACCTTATCCACCCGAACTGCAGGAGAGGATACGCGGCGGTCACGGGCATACGAGCAATGACGAATGCGCGTCCGCGATAGGCAGGGTCTGGCATGATGGGCTGAAGCATATATATCTGTGCCATATCAGCGAAAACAACAATACCCCCGAGAAAGCCTACCGTGCCTCCGCCGCCGTGCTGGAGGGCATGGGTTTCCATGCGTCTTACGAGCGTTCTTCCCTGTTTATAAAAAACGGCACCAGTCTTACGCTGATGCCGTTGCCGAGGCGAAGTCATTCGCCTTTGTTTACTCTGTAGCAGTTACTATTTGCCGGGTTTGAGCTCTTTCTCACCGAGAACGCCGCGCAGAATGAGAGGCTCGTTGGTGGTGATGAACTGTACGCCCTGCTCCACGAATTTCATCATGGTGCTGTCCTTGTTGACAGTGAATACATTGGTGGACATGCCGAGATTGTGGGCCTCCTCGATGTATTCGGGGTGCTTCTTTAACACCTTCATGGAGTAGTCTATGCCGTTGATGCCGTCCTTGTGGAGCTCGGCAGGAGTCTTGTTGCCGGTAAGATACTGGTTTACAAACTCGGGGGCAATCTGTGCGATGTAGCAGCAGATCTGGTGGCTGAATGAGATGAACATCACGCGGGACGGGTCATACAGATTGTGCGCCTTGAGGGCTGCGATGGATTTGTCCACGAGTATGATGTTGCGTGCGCTGTCCACCTGGTCCTTGAACTCGAATACCAGCATGGTCTTGCTCTTCTCTCCCTGGGTCAGATACTCGTCGAGGGTCGAAGGGTGCTCTCCGTTGGGGAGGAGGAGGGTCTTGAGAGTATCGAGAGTATGCTCCTTGATGACCATGCCGTGAATGTCGGCGTCATGGTTGATGATGACATGCTCGTCGAGGGTGAGCTGTGCGTCGAACTCGCTGCCCCAGAAACCTTCGTCCTGGGCTGCCTTGAGGGCTGCGATACTGTTCTGCGCGTTGCCGGCCTGCTCGCACTTCCAGAATCCCCTGTGCGCTACGATTCCCACCTTCTGGGGTTTCTCGGCGCAGGCGGTGACTGCAAGCGTGGCGGCGAGGGCCATGAATACATTCTTGATCTTGGATGTCATGATATTAGATACGTTTAAGGATTGATTCTGTTTCGGCCTCGTATCCGGGCTTGCGGAGGAGTGCGAACATATTCTTCTTGTATGCCTCCACGCCGGGCTGGTTGAAGGGGTTGATGCCGAGCACATAGGCGGAAATGCCGCAGGCGAACTCGAAGAAATAGAACAGCGAACCGAGGTTGTACTCGTCGATGCACTCTACGCTGACTTCCATCTGGGGTACGCCACCGTCGATATGGGCGACCTTGACACCGAGCTGGGCCATTGCATTGCAATGCTCCACATGCTGCCCGGCGAGATAGTTGAGCTGGTCGAGATTCTGGCTGTCGCTGCCGATGGTCACGCTGCGTTTTGCCTTCTCGATGTTGATGACGGTCTCAAACATGATTCTGCTGCCCTCCTGGATAAACTGTCCCATGGAATGGAGGTCTGCGGTGTTGGTGACCGAAGCGGGGTAGATACCCTTGCCCTCCTTACCCTCGGACTCGCCGTAGAGCTGCTTCCACCATTCGGCGAAATAGACGAGTTTGGGATTGTAGGTGACGAGGATTTCGACAGCCTTGTTGAGTCCTCCGTAGAGGAGGTTACGCATGGCGGCATATATGACGGCCGCATTGTCTGCGCTGCGCTCTGACAGGGCCTTGCGCTCGTCGTCCGCTCCTTTGAGCATGGCGCGGATGTCGAATCCTGCGACGACGATGGGCAGTATGCCTACAGGTGTGAGTACGGAATAGCGTCCTCCGACATTGTCAGGCACGATGAATGTGCGGTAGCCCTCCT
>CAZKRZ010000149.1:0-4047 GCA_964555325.1 uncultured Muribaculaceae bacterium | reverse complement strand
ATCATCGTACATACTCATGCAGACGGTGGAGGTTTCGTCAAGGGTGTGAGCGTCCAGGGCGCTTTGAATGTAGGCATCCCCCAATGAGTAGGCCTCCTCCGGGCTCAAGCCCCCCTCAATGGCGGCCCGGCAAACAATGGAGCAGAACACAATGGTGCTTACCCTGGCGTTTCGCATTGGATCTGATGCGTGGACATTCACACCGTCCGAAATATTCATGGAGGCACTGAGGGCTTCCTTGTAGTTCAGATCTCCCAACCGGACCATTTCCAGCATGGCCGTTTCCGCATTGTACACACGATGACGATCCGTTGGTTTCCGATGGTTCGCAGCGGAAAGCGTCTGAATGTCATCCACAAACACATCGCTGATTTCGATGCGCTGACCGGTGACACAGTAGTGGAGCATTCTTAAGTTTCTGGAGAAAATGGTATACTGGCTGGACGGAACCCGATAAATTGCCTCGTAAAAGCTGCGCAGCCAGGCCGCACTGTAGCCGCTGAAATCTTTGGATTGAAAGCCCCGATAGATGCTGTCCACGGAGGCATTGGAATAGAATACCGGCCCGATCACATGGCACCGATAGAGTACGTTTTCCGCCTTCTCAAAGGCCGCGCCCCAGATAAGGCCGGTATCGCCGCTGAGGAAGATGGGGGTATTTCGCTCTGACCCGACTGTAAGCATCTTTTTCAGGCATCCGAACACCTCAAAGGCCGCGGCAAATACGGCCTGATCCGGACAATTGGAGAAGAGCAGTTTCCCGGACGCATCATAGCTCCAGCTATAAATACTTCCGTCGCAGAGCATAAGTTCCCGGAATAATTCCAGATTCTGCTGAATATCCACGGAAATCCCTCCCTTTCCCATATCATAATTAAAAAAACATTCTTTTTCAAGTCTTTTTAGCGAAGGAGTCCTATTATGCGTAAAATAATCCCAATTCATGACAATTGGCTGTTCTCAAAGCGGAACACCGGGGATGCTGCCGAGACTGTCACCCTGCCCCATACCTGGAACGCGGTTGACGGTCAGGACGGCGGCAATGATTACTACCGGGGCATCTGCGATTATACCCGGCAGCTGGCCAAACCGGCGACCAATCCAGGCGATGAGGTCTGGCTGGAATTCCTGGGGGCTGCCCACACCTGTGAGGTTTTTCTTAAT
The DNA here is from genome assembly GCA_964555325.1 of uncultured Muribaculaceae bacterium. Lineage (GTDB taxonomy): Bacteria > Bacteroidota > Bacteroidia > Bacteroidales > UBA932 > Cryptobacteroides. The sequence continues at coordinate 2,883 of CAZKRZ010000149.1, read as the reverse complement.
GGCGTGAAGCTTGCCCATCATGAGGGCGGCTATAGCACCTTCCGGGTGAAGCTGGAAAATATGAGGGAAGAGAACACGCTGGTCGTCAGCGTGGACAACGCCGACAATGACCGGGTTTATCCCCAGAAGGCGGACTTCACCTTCTACGGTGGACTGTACCGGGGCGTGAATCTGATTGTGGTACCCGCTTCCCATTTTGAACTGGGCTACTGCGGAACCCCAGGCATCAAGGTTACCCCTGTGGTGAATCTGGAAGAAAAGAACGCTGTGGTCACCGTGGAAACCTGGCAAACAGAAGCGGACTCTGTTACAATGGAAGCGGCGGGTCAGGCGGTTACTGTTCCCAGCGTGGCCGGTTACGCCAAGGCAGAATTCACCATTGAGCATGTCCATCTGTGGGACGGAATCGACGACCCTTATCTTTACACAGCCACCGCCACCCTGCCCAGCGGTGACAGCGTATCAACCCGCTTTGGCTGCCGCAAATTTGACATCGACCCGCAGAAGGGCTTCCTCCTGAACGGCAGGAGCTATCCCCTCCGGGGCGGTTCCCGGCATCAGGACTGCAAGGGCGAGGGAAATGCCCTGACCATCGAGCACCACAGGCGGGATATGGAGATCATCCGGGAGATGGGCTGCAATACCCTGCGGCTTGCCCACTACCAGCACGCCCAGGAGTTTTATGACCTCTGTGACGAGTACGGCATGGTGGTCTGGGCGGAGATTCCTTACATCACCATGCATATGAAAAACGGCAGAGCCAATACCCTTTCCCAGATGGAGGAGCTGGTGGTGCAGAATTACAATCACCCCTCCATCGCGGTGTGGGGCCTGAGCAATGAGATCACCGCTGCCAGCGCGGTGGATGAGGAATTGCTGGAAAACCACCGGGCTCTGAACGACCTGTGCCATAAGCTGGACAGCACCCGTCCCACCACCATGGCCAATGTGTTCATGCTGGAGATTGACAGCCCCATTCTGGAAATCCCTGATGTGAACAGCTACAATCTGTACTTTGGCTGGTACCTGGGAGAACTGGAACAGAATGACGAGTTCTTTGACGAGTACCACGCCAAGTACCCTGACCGCTGCATCGGTTTTTCCGAATATGGCGCGGACGCCAATCCCCAGTATCAGTCCCCGAACCCGGAAAAGGGGGATTACTCCGAGAGCTATCAGGCTGTGTACCACGAGCACATGCTGAATATGATCGAGGCGCGGCCCTGGCTGTGGGCCACCCACATCTGGAACATCTTCGACTTTGCCGCCGACGGACGGGACGAGGGCGGCAAGCACGGCGAGAACCAGAAGGGCCTGGTAACCTTTGACCGCCAGACAAAGAAGGATGCTTTTTATCTCTACAAGGCGCACTGGAACAAAAAGGAACCCTTTGTCCACATCGCGGGGGGAAGATATGTGGACCGTCCCGAACCTGTCACGGAAATCAAGGTTTACACCAATCAGACGGAAGTGACCCTGAGCGTGGACGGAAAGCCCTTTGAGACCCAGACGGGGAAATTCGTGTTCCGTTTTCAGGTGCCGATTTCCGGCGAGCATTCCATTCACGCCTCCTCCGGCGACTGCCACAGTGTCATTCTCGTCCGCAAGGTCAGTGAGCCGAATCCGGAGTACCGGATGGTGGCGTCTGCCCCGGTAATTAACTGGTTTGATGCTGACGAGATTGACCCGGAGTATTATTCCGTTGCCGACAAACTGGCCGATATCCGCAGAAATCCGGAAGCGGGCGCGGTGATCGATGCCATGATGGCCCAGGGAGCATCCTCCCGGGGAGATGTGGCGGATGCGGTGAAGGACAATCCCGCTCTCCAGCGGATGATGGGCAGAATGACCCTGATTTCCCTTCTCAAGCAGTCCGGCGCCGATGAGCAGGCAGTCAAGCAGCTGAACCGGATTCTCCAGCGCTACAAGAAGGTGTGAGGACATGGGAGCAAAAAAGAAAAAGGTGAATTGGAAAATAATTCTGATGTGCGTTGCCGCATTTATGCTGGTGGAGTGGCTGTTTATTGGCTACCGCTTCAACTTTGGGCCGTTTAAAAGTCTCGGGGATATTCGCATGGGAAAAATAGAGGGAAATACTGCGGCTTACAGTATGGAACATGTGTCTTTGCTGGAAGGGAATCCGTTGCAGGGGAGCAATGTATGCTTTCTGGGATCGTCTGTAACCTATGGTGCTTCATCGTTGCGGGAAGGGATTCCTGAGTATTTCGCTGCACGGTTCGGCTGTTCCTTTACAAAAGAAGCTGTCAGCGGAACAACGCTTGTGGACAGCGGTAAAAGTTCCTATGTGCAGCGGATGCTACACAATCTGGATCCGAATACCCATTATGACCTCTTTGTCTGTCAGCTTTCCACCAACGATGCAACGAAAAATCTTCCGTTGGGTGAAATCTCGGACGGCATGGAATTGGATGCGTTTGATACCGCCACGATTACCGGTGCTATGGAATACATCATTTGCTATGCAAAAACTACCTGGAATTGTCCAGTCGTGTTCTATACCGGTTCCCGGTATGACAGCGAAGCTTACGAAGCTATGGTTAACCGCTTGACGGAACTTCAGGAAAAGTGGGGGATCGGGGTGCTGGATCTGTGGCACAGCAGCGAATTCAATACCATCTCCGATGCTGAGCGCACCCTCTATATGTACGATAATATTCATCCAACAAAAGCAGGCTATCGTGATTGGTGGTGCCCTGAGATGGAGCGGCAGATTTTGGATTTTCTTTCCGAATGAAAGGTGAGGATTTATTTGAAGACAACGTACTGCAATCCCCTTGACCTGAGCTATCGATATTCTCACATGAACGAGGGAAAGCGCCTTGCCCACCGGGAGGGCGCTGACCCGACCCTGATTTTCTTCAA
>CAZKRZ010000148.1:0-4070 GCA_964555325.1 uncultured Muribaculaceae bacterium | reverse complement strand
CAGTGCGCGGCAATTCCCTTTTCGGAAATGTCGTCCATTCGCTTGGTCCGTATCTGCACTTCGATCCAGACACCGGCGTGGCTCATCAGGGTGCAATGCAAGGCCTCATAGCCGTTGCTCTTGGGCTGCTTGACCCAGTCACGCATTCTTTCCGGCTGATACTGGTACAGACCTGTGATGATGGAGAATACATGATAACACTGGTCACGCTCTGTCTCCTTGGCAAGATCCGACGGGTTGAATACGATGCGCACTGCGTACAGATCGTATATCTTGTCGAATGTCACATGCTTGGTGCGCATCTTGCGCCATATAGAATACGGTGTCTTGACCCTCTTGATGATATGGAAATCAAAGCCGGCCTTGCGCAGAGCAGCATCTATGGGGGCGATAAAATCGTCTATGTCCTTTTCACGCGCCTCGACATTCTGGCTGATGCGCGCGCTGATGTCGTTATAGGCATCCGGTTCCTTGTAGCGCAGCCAGATATTCTCCATTTCGGATTTGATGCTGTACAGACCGAGGCGGTGGGCGAGAGGGATGAATATGAACATCGTCTCGGAGAGTATCTTCTCACGCTTGTGCTCGGGCATGAACTCTATCGTCCTGCAATTGTGCAGACGGTCAGCGAGTTTGATCAGAGTCACACGCACATCGTCATTGAGTGTCAGCAATATGCGCTTGAAATTCTCTGCCTGCAGGCTCTCGGTGAGCATCGTATGGTCCTTGTGCTCATTGTCGAGCACGGTCTTGATCTTGGTCAGACCGTCTACGAGTGTCGCTATCTTGTCCCCGAAAAGATTGCGTATGTCCTCAGTGGTATAATCCGTATCTTCCACCACATCGTGCAGCAGGGCAGCGACTATGGACTTGTATCCAAGACCGATGTCAGCAATGACGATTTTAGCCACTGCGATAGGGTGGAGTATATAAGGCTCTCCGGAACGCCTGCGTACATCCTTGTGCGCCTCATTGGCAAATTCAAACGCCTTCTGGACTATCGACAGTTCCCGCTCGTTGGCACAGCGCCCGCGTGCGAGCTCTTTGAGTTCGGCATATTCGCGCGTGATCAACGCGTAATCCTGTTCTGTAAACTTGGAGAAACTCATGCGTTATCCCTTTTACTGCGCTTCTCACGGGTGAGAGAACGCGAAAAATCCCCGATAGTCATATCCTCGGGAATGTCATAACTGTCTATATTCTGTATACCGTAACTGAGTTCAGCCCCGTACATGACAATCTGCCAGCTGTAATTGAGCCACATGAGGAACAAAGGTATGGCGGCGATTGCTCCGTACACGGCATTGATACGGGTCACGAATGTCTGCGTCTTCAGATAGATATACTGGAACACGACGAATACCGCACCTGCCACCAAAGCGGCTTTCAGCGCCGAAGACAGGCGCACATGCGTTGCCGGTATGTATTTGAACATCAATGTCAAAGTGAATACCGTGACAATGTAGAAGAGGCTCCAGCTGATGAGTTTCGGTATGAAACGCCATTCGCCGAAATCTATGTTGAGCCAGTTGAAGAAGTTGGTGTACATCACGATACCGAAACCGAATATGACAACGATAAACGGTATCAGCATCAGGGCAAGGATGTAGAACGAGAAACGCTTGAATATCTTGCGCGGCACCTTGCGTATGCCCCAGACATTGTTGAACACCCTCTCGACCTGGAACATCATCCATATAACAGCCCATATAAAGAAGAATGCGCTTATCGCACCGGCCGTACCGGACTGCGCTACCTGTATGATATTGCCGGCCTTCTCGATAATAACATTGATCATGTCCACATTGTTGGGAATGATGCTGTACAGCAGCACCGTGACCTTGTCCGTCACCCCGAGACCGTCAGTGACCGCAAATATAATGGCCACCATTGGCACCAGCGCGATAGCGCAGAAATAACTCAATGCCACACACTGGAATCCGACCCTGTTCTCGGCAAATGTATCCAGGATGATGCGCATCAGTTTGATGAATTTTACCAGACCGCGCTTGGCCGTCGACAATCCGTCGAGGCTCAACGACCATATCTTGTCCGAAAACAGGATTTTCACCAGGTCACGGAATGACTTGACTTGTTTCTGCTCTGTCATGGTATATCAAAACAATGTCGGTTCGTTATCCTGCACTTCCGGCATCCCGGTATCCGGTAACATTGCCCGGAATGCGCTCTCGTCCAGCACGGGAATGCCGAGGTCTTCGCATTTGCGCAGTTTTTCGGGCCCCGGCTTTGAGCCTGCGAGCAGGAATGAGGTCTTGCCGCTGACAGAGGAGCCGTTACGGCCTCCGTTCAACTCTATGAGCCTCTTCATGTCATCGCGGCTGACAGAGAAATTGCCCGAAATGACTATAGTCTTGCCCTCCAAGGCATTGGACATCCTCACCTGCACATCTTCTTCATCAAAGGAAAAATGCAGACCGGCCTCCTTGAGTCTCTGCAACTCATTAATATTCGTCTCGTCCGCAAAGAATGCGGATATACTGTCGGCAATGACTTCGCCAACATCCGGGACCTCCATCAATTGCTCTTTGGTCGCCGCTGCGACAACATCCATCGATGCGAAATGCCTGGCGACAGCCTTTGCGGAAATCTCACCTACATACCTGATGCCTATGGCGAAACGCACGCGGTCAAAAGGCACGCGCCGGGACTCGTCCAAGCTCTTGAGGAAACGCATGGCAGAGCGCTCTTTCCAGCCCTCTAAAGTCAGCAACTCCCTCATTCCCAAGCGGTACAGATCGGCAGGGGTCTGTGCCAGACCGCGTTCGTACAACTGATCCACCGTCGCCTCGCCGGCAAGTATGTTCATCGCTTTACGCGACATGAAATGCAGCATGCGTCCCTTGCGCTGGGTAGGGCAGCCGGAGACATTGGGACAGAACCACTTGGCCTCTCCCTCCGGGCGTACCAATGCCGTGCCGCAATCCGGACAGACATCCGGGAAACGCGGAGGCTCTACAGAAGAGACGCTGCGCTTGGAGAGTTCCACTCCGGTGATTTTGGGTATAATCTCACCGCCTTTTTCGACATACACATAATCACCTATGTGAATGTCCATCAACGCCATCTGGTCGGCATTGTTGAGTGTGGCGCGCTTGACCATCGTGCCGCTGAGCAGAACAGGCTTGAGGTTGGCTACGGGCGTGACTGCACCGGTCCTGCCCACCTGATAGTCAATGCTGATGACCGGTGTAAGCGCCTTTTCCGCCTGGAACTTGTATGCCACAGCCCAACGGGGGGACTTGGCGGTGTAGCCGAGCCTGCGCTGATACTCGAATCCGTTGATTTTTATGACAATACCATCAGTCGCATAGGGAAGATGCCTGCGCTCCTTGTCCCAATGGCTGATAAATGCCTCTATGTCCGATATGCCCTTGCAGATACGCCTGGCATCCGACACCGGCAGTCCCCATGATTCTGCGGCTTTGAGAGCCTCGTCGTGAGTAGCAAACAATCCGGTATCGCTCGGAATATGGTATAGTGTGCAGAACAGACCGCGATGGGCAACTTCGTCCGGATCAAGGAGTTTCAATGAGCCGGAGGCCGCATTGCGCGGATTTGCGAATGGCGGTTCGCCCTCTATCTCGCGTTCTGCATTGAGGGCGTCGAATGACTTGTAGGGCATCAGAATCTCACCGCGTATCTCGAAATCATCCGGCCATCCGCTTCCGGCAAGGCTGTGAGGGATGTTTGCAATGCGCATCACATTGGCGGTGACATCATCGCCAACCACGCCGTCTCCGCGTGTAAGTGCTTGATAAAGACGCCCGTGTCTATAATTAAGGCATATAGCCGTACCGTCGAACTTGAGTTCACAGCAATAGTCGAATTCCGACCCGCCCAGCAATTTGTCTGCACGCCCTGCAAATTCCTCCACTTCCGTAATGGAATAGGTATTGGAAAGGGAGAGCATCGGGTAGCGGTGCGGACATTTGGCAAACTTGCCGTCGCCTCCGCCGAGATCACTGCCGACTTTGCGGGTAGGAGAGTCTGAAGTGACAAACCGGGGGAACTCTTTCTCGAGTTCCTCCAGTTCGTACATCAGATGGTCA
>CAZKRZ010000147.1:0-4137 GCA_964555325.1 uncultured Muribaculaceae bacterium | reverse complement strand
TCTGCAAAGTACTTCACGATACGCTTCAAGAGGAAATACGGGGTGGCGCCCTCGGTCTATCTCAGGGATTCGGCTTCCTGACGAGCCTTTTCCTTGCGCATGCGGTATAGTTGCCAGGAGTTGTAGAGATTGTGCCAGATGCTGTAGAATCCGCCTGCGACGGAGACTATGGGTGTCAGGAACACATATGCCATCCAGATGGCGAGGACTGTGTTCTTCTGTCCGAATGCCTGACCTGCAGTCACTTCGCATGCCTTGTCATATCCGTATATCCTGCCTGCGGCCCTGCCCAGGCGGAATTGCAGGATGCAGCACAACAGCGACACCCCTCCTATCGAGAACAGTATCCATATAGGATAATGTCCGTGGGCTATTGCTCTGGTAGTCATTGCGATAGCCAATGACAGGGAGAATGCCCACAGATAGAATGCGAGATCCTTGAACCCGGTCAGCCATGCGTGGAATCGCGGCAGGGTATGCCGTACCAGCCATGCGGCAATTCCGGGGAATATCAGCATGGGGAATACCTTGCGTATGATTTCTATAAACGAATTAAGGAAGCCGCTGCCCTCGTGCGGCTGTATCAGGGGAAACAGCACGGGCACGGCAACGGCGGCGGCGATGTTGATGAGCACTGTGTAGCTCACAACACCTGCGGTGTTACCGCCAAGTTTGCCGGTCACCACCGCCGCCGCCGTCGCCGTAGGGCAGATGAGACAGAGCAAAGCGCTCTCGAGCAGCACCCTGACATTCTCCCCGAGCCCCGGGCACAGCAGTATGACCGCGGCGATGACCGCCGACAAGCCTATCTGCGCGACCAGTACATGCAGGTGCCAGCGGTGCGGTTTGAGTTCCCGCGTCGAAATCTTGCAGAACGACAGGAACATCATGATGAAGATGAGCGTCGGCTGCAGCACGCCCGCCGTCCTTTGCAGATACGGGCCTGCCACATGCAATGCCGGAATCCCGGAATATATGATATATGCCAAAGCTCCCGAGCCCATGCTGATAGGGAGCATCCAGTTTCTGAGAAATACAATAAAATTGCGCATCGGGCACAAAGATAGGATAATTCGGCTGATTTTAGTAGATTTGTAAGTTCGGGAGTATCCATAAAACGGATGCGTTTCATTTGTAAGAGTCTATGTTAAAGGCGTTCAAAAAAATATTGCTGCCACTGCTGGCATTGTCGATTGCGGCCGTCTCTTGCGGCGACCCTCATGATGTGGATATTGTCTCATACAGTGTTGCAAATGTGTCACTTAAGGGACTTCGCAGCGTCGGTGCCGACCTGGTCCTCGAGATAGACAATCCGAGTGTCAGATTCAAGGTGCATGACATCAAGGGCTGCCTCCGTCAGGGAGACGCCACATTGGTCACATTCTCCGCCGAAGACATGGTACTCGACGGGCGCTCCAGACGCAAATATGTCCTGCCCTGCGTGGCGACCCTGGACGAGTCCGTTTCCATCATCGGTATTGCCGGCATGCTCGGAAACATCAAGGAGGCGGACCTCAAACTGGATGTCTCCTGCGAGTGCCGAGCCATGGGCATACGTAAAAAGGTGGAACGCAAGGGCATATCAGTATCAAAACTTATCGAGACGTGACAATGAAAAAGACCATATTCCTGCTTGTGACCGCCTTCTTCGGCGGCGTGACGCTCTGTGCCCAGGAAATACAGGATATAGAGGTGCCGGCAGGATACGAACTGTCGGACTCCCTGGTATACCGGCCTGTGGATGCCTATGATACGGATCTGGCAGGCGTTTCGATATTCGATTACACATCTGGAGTGAGCATATCGCAGAGCTCTGCTGTGCGTGAGGGTATGCTCCGGCATATAGGCAGCAATTCCGGCAGGAAGATGAGTGGATGGCGCGTGCGCATATTCTTTGACAACAAACAGGACTCGCGTGTCAAATCAGAGACCGCTCTCAAGGACTTCCAGGCGAGGTATCCCGGCTATGGCGCGTACAGGACATTTGCCAACCCGTTCTTCAAGGTGACGGTGGGTGACTTCCGCACCAAATCCGAGGCTCTCGAACTGCTGGAGAGACTCCGCAGGGATTTCCCCACCGCATTCGTAATTAGGGAAAACATCTCTTATCCGGCTCTGGACAAGAATGACAGATATATCGTAGACACTGTAAAAGTACTCAGGCAGATATGCTCAAGCAAGGATTAGAGCTTAAACAGACACAGAAGCTGAGTCCTCTGCAGATCCAGACGATAAAGCTCATCGAGACGCCCTTTGCCGAATTAGAGCAGAGTGTGAGGGATGAGTTTGACAACAATCCCGTGCTGGATGACGAGCGTCCCTCCTCTGATGACGAGAATTCCGATACGGAAGAGGAGCGTCAGACCAAAGATGTCTCTTTGGAAGACATCAAGGATGAGGACAATATCCCCGGCTACCGTCTGCGTGTCAACAACTGGGGCAAGGATGAGCGTCCGGAGTACAATACATTCTCCGTCAAGGAGAGTTTTACCCAGAGCCTCATGGAGCAGCTCGGGTACAAGGAACTCACCAAAAAAGAACGCGACATAGCGGCATTCATCATAGGCAGCCTGGATGAGGACGGCTATCTGCGCAGGGACATAGAGTCCATAGTGGACGACCTGGCGTTCCGTGCCAATGTCGAGACGGATGCAGATGAAGTGCTGCGTATGCTTTCGGTCGTGCAGGAGTTCGAGCCTGCAGGCGTCGGTGCGCGGGATCTGCGCGAATGCCTGCTGCTGCAGTTGAGGGAAAAGAAGAGGACGGATGAAATCATACTGGCAGAAGAGATATTGACAGACTATTATCAGGAGTTCGTCAACAAGCATTTCCAGAAGATAATGGCCAAGATGGACATAACTGCACCGCAGTTGAAGTCCGCCCTTGCCAAGATAGTCAAACTCAACCCTGCGCCCGGAGCGCAGATTGATGATTCGTACAACGACCAGGCCAAGCAGATAGTCCCGGATTTTGTGCTCAGAATGGAGCCGGGAGGGCAGTTGCGCATGGAAATGCCCCGTTTCCCCCTGCCCGAGGTCAGAATCAAGCGCAACTACGAGGAGATACTCCGTCAGGCCAAGGTCACCAAAGACAAGGCGGTCAAGGATGCCGCTGTCTTCGTCAAGCAGAAAGTCGACTCCGCCAAATGGTATGTCGAGGCGCTCAAACAGCGTCACAACACCCTTGAGAATACCATGAACGCCATCATCGACTTCCAGCGCGAATATTTCACCGACGGGGACGAGTCGCATCTCAAGCCTATGGTGCTCAAGGATATAGCCGATATTACCGGCTATGATATATCCACCATATCCAGAGTGGTCAGTTCCAAATACATAGAGACGCATTTCGGCATATTCCCCCTCAAATATTTCTTCTCCGAAGGACTTGAGAACAAGGACGGCGAGGAGGTCTCCACGCGGGAACTCAAAAAGGCCCTCCAGGGGCTTGTCGATGCGGAGGACAAGTCCGCTCCTCTCACTGACGACCAGCTCGTCGCCGGCATGTCCGCCAAGGGCTACAAGGTGGCGCGACGCACTATCGCCAAATACCGCGACCAGCTCGGCATACCTATGGCGCGTCTTCGCAAGGAGATATAGCCTCGTACACCTCGTTGTCACAAAAACTGAAATAACAGTCATCGCAGACTATGACATGGTCGAGCAGGCTTATGTCCATGGCGTCTGCGGCTCGTCTCAGCGCTGAGGTCTGCTGCAGGTCTGCATTCCCCGGACGCGGATTGCCACTCGGATGATTGTGGACCAGGATAATGCCCGAGGCCCTGTACTGCAATGCCATGGAGATGATGTCGCGAATGTCTATGACCGTGGCAGCCCCTCCTCCGCTGCTCGTCCTGCATTTGTGCACCACATATCTCGCATTGTTGAGCAGCAGTATCCAGCATTCCTCGTGAGTGAGCCCCTTGAGCCTGGGAATCATTATCTTATATACCTCTGCGGCGTCGGTTATAGGGGTCTTGCGTATATTCATTCCCTCGGACAGGAAACGGCGCCCGAGTTCGAAAGCGGCGCATACGCTCACTGCCTTGGTCTCCTTTATTCCTTTGACTGCAGCCATCTGCCGCAGGGGCATGTCCGCCAGCCTTGTCAGGCTGCCGGAGGACAGTTCGAGCAGCCT
>CAZKRZ010000146.1:3891-4146 GCA_964555325.1 uncultured Muribaculaceae bacterium | reverse complement strand
CTATACGAGTGAACGGGGAGCCGAGGCTCTCCGTTTTTGTATTGTTAGGGTACGCATACAGGCTTGCATACACCCGTGAGCTCCCGTCTGTGGATTTGATATCTCCAAGGGGCACGCACAGCATGCGTGGTACAGCGAGTCTTTGCAGGTCGAATTCCGACAGGCCTCCGATATTGAGTATTTCGGTAGGCGGGGAGGGGCTGCCGGCTGTCAAGGCAGTCCTCCCGCTTACCCCTGTGAGAAACACCTGTACAT
>CAZKRZ010000146.1:2492-3881 GCA_964555325.1 uncultured Muribaculaceae bacterium | reverse complement strand
ACATCTTTCATCTCCGCGCCTTTCCATTCTCCACCAAATCTACATTTCAAGGATAGGCTTATCTCACATAGTACAGGTGTAAGTGTTATAGTGCATTCCCGGTCACTGCCGCTCTCGTACGAGGTCGTCCCGGACATTATCGGATACTCCGGGCTGTCGTTGGCGAGTTCCGCCTCTATGTTCTTGAGGTCGTCATAGGAGCGGATAGAGGCGAGCATTTCCGGGCTCGTTTTCATATTGGCGATTGCCGCTATTATTCTCGGGCCGTGTCCGGACCGTGCAGTCACTCCGGTAGAGATATGTCCGCTGTGTGTCTGCCATGAGTCCAAGACTCCGTTGTCTGCATTGAATATGAATATGTCGAGTCTCTTGACAAGCCACCATGACTGGGCTTTGCTGCAGTGACTGTCCAATACTATATGTATGTCTGTGAGGACATCTTCTCCATCTGTGACATCGGTGCATCCTAAAACAAAGGCCGGAGCCACCAAAAATGTCAAAAATACGGGCAGAATGCCCTCCCGGACCAATCGGGCAGCAAGCAAAGAGAATGATTTATGACTCCAGCCTTTGAGCATATAAGTGTCGTTTTGTTTCCGGCGGCAAATATATGTCGTAAAATTACGCGTTTCGGAAACTATAAAAAACATTCGCGAGATTTTTATGTTTTTTATGGTTACAAAAAAAACCACTCGTTTCGCGAGTGGTTTTTATAAAAAATGTTATGCTTTTTTAACCTCCGAAGTTGTCGTAGAGAATATTTGCGGGGTCTACGCCGAGGCTGTCAAGCAGATTGTTGACCGAAGCGACCATCATAGGAGGACCGCACATGAAGTACTTGATGTCCTCGGGTGCATCGTGCTCCTTGAGATATGTCTCGTACATCACGTTGTGCACAAATCCGGGCACATACTTGACGCCGGCTGCATCAGCTGCCGGATCGGGACGGTCAAGGGCAAGATGGAACTTGAAGTTGGGGAACTCCCTCTCGATCTCTGCGAAGTCTTCGAGGTAGAATGCCTCCACCAGTGCACGTGCTCCATAGAAGAAATGCACGGTACGTGTGGTCTTGAGGGTCTTGAAGAGGTGCATGATGTGAGAGCGGAGAGGTGCCATACCGGCTCCACCACCGACGAATACATATTCGACGTCTGCAGGGTCATTGGCAGGCAGGAGGAATTCTCCGTAAGGGCCGCTGATGGTAACCTTGTCACCGGGCTTGCGCGTAAACACATAGGAAGAAGCTATACCAGGGTTGACAGGCAGGAGCTTGAATCCTTGCTCCCTCGGCACGCTACGGTCGAAAGGAGGTGTGGCAATACGCACGTTGAGCTTGATAACGCCCTTCTCGGCAGGATATGAGGCCATGGAGTATGCCCTGATTGTGGC
>CAZKRZ010000146.1:2040-2482 GCA_964555325.1 uncultured Muribaculaceae bacterium | reverse complement strand
GTAGGGTTGGAGGAGTGCAGGTTGAAGAACCCGAATTTCTCCCAGTCACCCCTGTACTCGGGTGCAACGTCAATATCCTTGAAGTCCAGTTCGTAAGCAGGGATGTCAATCTGGATGTACTCTCCGGATTTGAACTCAAGGTGCTCGCCCTCAGGGAGTTTGACGACAAACTCTTTGATGAAGGTAGCGACATTGTCATTGGAGATGACCTCGCACTCGAGCTTCTTGACGGAGAGGGCGGATTCAGCGACACCGATCTTCATGTCTTCCTTGACCTTGACCTGGCAACCGAGCCTCCAGCCTTCCTTGATCTGCTTGCGGTTGAAGAAACCGACCTCAGTAGGCAGGATGGTGCCGCCGCCGTCGAAGACCTGTACCTTGCACTGACCGCAGTTGGCCTTGCCACCGCATGCGCTGGGCAGGAAGATCTTCTCCTCGGCGA
>CAZKRZ010000146.1:0-2030 GCA_964555325.1 uncultured Muribaculaceae bacterium | reverse complement strand
CGAGAGTGTTCATCAGGTTGTTGCCCGGTGTGACGTCAAGCGTCTTCTTGCCGTTGTTGATGTCGATTTTGATAGTCCCCGAAGGGGTGAGTTTGATTTTGATGAACAAGAGTATCGCCACCAATACGAGGATGACAATGACCATGATCACCATCGATGATATGATTGTACTGCTCATAATCTATGTTCCTGATATTAGAGTGATATTCCCATGAATGCCATGAATGCGATACCCATCAGTCCCACGGTGATGAATGTGATACCGATACCCTTGAGGCCGGCAGGCACATTGGAGTAGGACAGTTTTTCGCGTATTGCGGCGAGTGTCACGATAGCCAGATACCAGCCGATACCGCTACCGAGAGCATATACGGTCGCCTCTCCAACATTGATGAAATCTTTCTGCTGCATGAAGAGAGCGCCTCCCAAAATCGCGCAGTTGACGGCGATAAGGGGCAGGTATATACCCAGAGAGGAGTAGAGGCTCGGGAGGAATTTCTCAACAACCATTTCCACAACCTGGGTGATGGCCGCGATGACGGCGATGAACAGGATGTAGCTCAGGAAGCTGAGATCTACATTCGCGAAACTCTCTCCCAACCAAGACAGGGCTCCGGGCTGGAGCACATAGCGGTTGAGCAGGTAGTTGAGCGGGAGGGTGATGAGAAGCACGAAGACGACAGCCAGACCGAGTCCGTTTGCAGTCTTCACGTTTTTGGATACTGCCAGGTATGAACACATACCGAGGAAGTACGCAAAAATCATATTGTCAACGAAAATTGACTTTACGAACAAGCTTAAATATTCCATTTTCGATAAGTGTTACGATTATTTCTCCTGGAGATCTTTCTGAATGCTGCGCTGTACCCAGATGACGCATCCGAGCAGGATCAGCGCCATAGGAGGCAGTATCACGAGACCGTTGTTGACATATCCGAGATTGGACAGGACAGGGTAGCCGAAGAGGGTACCGCTGCCGAACAGCTCACGGAAGAATGCGACCACGATGAGAATGAGGCCGTAGCCCAGACCATTGGCAATACCATCTACAAGGGATGCGAAAGGCTTGTTGCCGAGGGCGAAAGCCTCAATACGTCCCATGACGATACAGTTGGTGATGATCAGTCCGATGTAGACAGACAACTGTTTGTCTATGGCGTATGCGTATGCCTTGAGGAACTGGTCCACGAGGATAACCATCATGGCAACGATGACGAGCTGGATGATGATACGCACGCGGTTAGGGATAGTGTTGCGCATTATGGATACCACAAAGCTGCTCAATCCGGTCACGGCGATGACGGAAAGCGCCATCACGAAAGCTCCTTTCAGCTCGACCGTTACGGCGAGAGAGGAGCAGATACCGAGCACAAGGACGGTTACAGCGTTGCCCTTGAAAATCGGCTCGAGGAATGTGTTTTTAAGGTTACTCATTGTTGTTTCCCTCCTCTGTCAGATTAGACGTTTGCAGGTATGCCTTGTAGGCCTCCAGCCAAGTGTTGATGGCGTTGTCGACACCTCCGGAAGTGATGGTCGCGCCGGAAATGGCGTCGATAGCATTCTGCTTGCCGGCGGGGGCGCCACCCTTGACGATGTTGAAAGGCTTGGCATCGGAGAAATCCACGCTCTTGCCGATGAACTGCTTGCGGAATTCAGGATCGTCCTTGATCTTGCCGCCGAGTCCGGGAGTCTCGGACGCGTGGTCGAAATACGCGCCCTTGATGTTCTTGAGGTCGTTTTCGAATGCGATGTAGCCCCATACCGGGCCCCAGAGTCCCGCTCCGTAGATCGGAACGACGACGGAACCGTCCTTGAAGACATACACGGGCAGCGAAGTCTTGCTGCCGTCCTTGATGTTGTAATTCTGCGCCTTGAGCATGGAAATGTCCGCTATCTGGACCTTGGCTACATCGAGAGTGCCTTCCTGCTTGCCGTCGGAAGTGACGAGCAGAGCTTCTTTGGCATTCTCTTTATAGAAATCGAGGGTAGCGGTGTTGCCGATCTCGCCCCAATGGGCATTGTCACCGAAT
>CAZKRZ010000145.1:333-4155 GCA_964555325.1 uncultured Muribaculaceae bacterium | reverse complement strand
AGCCTGTGTTCACGGAGGAGATATTACGGGCGTCGAAGTACTTCTTGGCAGGAGCGTAGAGGAAGCATTCCTTACGCTTCTGGTCGAGACGGCCTTCGCCATGTTCTGCCGGACCGTAGAGATTGTTGTAGAACAGATTTCTGCGGAAGTCGAGAGTAAATCCGTTGGTGGACGCTCCCTTGCTGTTGGTCACCACAGGCTCTGCTGAACGGCCTCCGGTGCGGGGATTTACCCTGAATGCGAACGGAGTGTAGGAAACATTGTATCCTGCCTTGCAATATCCGAACTGGTCGATGAAGAACGGGAATACCTTGCTGACAGCAGTCTCTGCCTTGCCGCCGACCTTGACAGTGATGTACACGACATGGGTCCTGGACTTGGAGAGGTCCTCTCCGCCCTCGTATTTGAGGGTGACTGCGCCGCTTTCAGCGTCAATCGTCGCACCGCTGGGGAAGTTGGAGGAATGTGTATTCCTGTTCTTGAGGGTGTACTCCACCGGCATTCCCTCTGGAATGTCGCTCTCGAGCACGGGGATGGTGAGTTCACCGTCCTCGGCCTTGATGCGGAACTGGTTGCCGTATTTCTCGATAGGGCTGAGTCCGAGGTTGTTACCCCACCTGACATATGTAAACTTGTAAGGGTTGGGGCTGATCTTGAGTGTGAATGTCACAGTCTCGCTGCCTTTGATGTTGGAAGCCTTGACATTGACGGTGTACTCTCCCGGAGTGAGTTCCGTGCCTTTCTGGCAGGAGATGAGTCCGGTGGCGGGATCGATCTTGAGGCCTTCGAGTCCGGCAGGGAGCTCGCTGAACGAGTAGGTGACATCGTCACCGGCGGTCAGTTTTGCAGGTATTTTGATAGATGCGCCGGAAATGACCTCCTCGGGAGCGTCGTAGCCGAAGCCCTCGATAGGGAATATGAAGTTGATGACGGTGAATGTCAACACTTCGTCGAAGTCCATAGTGCCGTATTCGTTGGTAGCGCTGATGCTCACCTTGTAGACGTCTCCGATCGAGGTCTTGTCGGTCTCGGGGAAACTGACTGCACCGGTGGCAGGATTGATGGTGATGCCGACGGCATTGTCGGGGCTGACGCTCTTGATTGCGAATGTCAGCCCCTCTTTGGAACCCTTGATGGCAGGCTCAGCGGACATGCTGGCATAGCCGCGCTCCACCTTGACTGCAGGGTTGGAGAAACTGAGGGCCATAGGGGCGGAAGTGACATTGACAGAGAGGGCGTTCTTGAAGAGTCCCATCTCGGAGTTGCTGCCGGCGATGTAGGTATTGAGTTTGAAATCAAAGGTATACACACCGGGGATGATGTCCGCGTTGCCGGGAGTGATGCTCACAACGCCGTCCTTGGAGATGGAGAACCAGGCCTTGTATTCGTCGCTGGCCTCTCCGTTCAGTTTGACGGAGGAGATGGCGTAGCCCTTGATGCTCACATGGCTGCCGTCGGTGGTGACTGCCGCTGTAGGCAGGCTGACAGAGTCCGCCTGTGACATGACATCTGCGGCCTTCACGACTATCGAAGCCGGCTCCATGACTATGCCTTGAGGCACCGGATTCATCATCTCTATGACTATCGCGTCGTCAAACCTGTAGGATTTGCCTTTCGATACGCAGGATACGCTGACCCTGTATGTGCCGACAGGCATTCCGTCAGTGCTGCTGATGCTGAATACGCCGGTGGCGGGATCGATTGAGAATGACTCGGTGCTGTAGGGCACCTTGTCAAAAGTGACGGACTCGATGGCGAAATCCGCAGGGGTACCGCCCTTGTATGTGGGCGTGATATTGAGATTCGTACTCGGGCTGATCTCCGTGACTCCTGACCAGTATACGGAAAAAGGCTCCTTGGTGGAGTTCTCTTCCGTGCAGGAGACGGTGAACGCCGACATCGCGACCGACAATACTATCGGTGCGATGCCTTTTATAAATGAAAGTCTCATTTGTTGTTGAGTTTATTGTACCTGTCTATTGCTTCGAGGAAATAGTAGTCGGCATAGTTGAGCGGCACATCGATCTCGTTGCCGAGAGAGGCTGCTCCTGTGCAGTGCTTGAGGATGAAGCCACCGTTGGTGCCGGGCTCTGCGAGATACTCGGGGGAGGCGAGGCTCTTGAGTATGGCTTCCGCCTCATTGAGGCATTTTGCGGACCATTCGCCGTCGGTGACCTGGCTCATCTCGATCATTGCCGATGCGATGATGGCTGCGGCAGAGGCGTCGCGTGCTGGCACGATATTGCCGTGCGAATCGCGTACCAGACCGGTGCTGTCAGCGGCAGGTGCTGTAGAGCCGGGTACTCCGGGAGCATTGTAATCCCAGTAGGGGATACGGTCTGCAGGAGTGACGGGGCTGTTCAGAATGTAGTCAGCCACCTTCTTGGCCTGGTCGAGATACTTGGCGTCTGCGGTGTATCGGTAGCAGATGAGATAGCCGTACAGCGCCCATGCCTCGCCTCTGGACCATGTGGACTCGTCAGCATAACCCTGGTGGGTGCCTTTGGACTCCACGCTGCCGTCGTTGTTGTAACTGACGACGTGATAGGTGCTTATGTCGCTGCGGAAGTGGTTCTGCATGGTCTTGTCCGCATGCTTGACGGCGATGTCCCTAAAACGGGAGTCTCCGCTCATCTCAGATGCCTTGAACAGGAGTTCGAGGTTCATCATGTTGTCGATGATGACGGGGTAGTTCCATTTGCCGAAATCCCAGGAACGGATGAGACCGACATTCTCGTCAAATCTCTTGGCGAGGGCGTCGGCGGCATCGAGGAGAGCCTGTGCGGCTGTCTTGTCACCGGTGAGTTCGTGCTGCCTGCCGAAACTGCAGTTGACCATGAATCCCAGGTCGTGTGTGCCGGGGCAGGTGACGATATCGCTTATCCTTGCCGTGTATTTGGCTGCTGCTGCCTTGATCTCCTCGTCTCCGGTGAGGGAATAGCATGTCCAGAGAGAACCGGGGAAGAATCCGCAGGTCCAGTCTCTGTGCTTGACCTGCTCGTATGCGCCGTGCTGGACGCAACGGGGATAGTAATTGAGGGGATCGAATTCCTTGGACTGGAGTTTGAGCTGTGCTTTGGAAACCTCTACTGCGTGGGAGAGGTCATTGCTGAGGGACGGGCTGCATCCGCATGCGACGATTGCCGCGGCAATCGGGATAATGGCTTTGGCCATCCTGGATTTGTGCATTGTATCTGAATTTTTAGTGTTTGTCAATTATGTCCGGCTTATATAGGTATAAGCGGTCTACAAAAATGGAAAATAAAAACGTATGCGCGAAAAACCGCTTATTTGGAAATCGTGCAAATAGTTTTGATTTTGTTGAATGCGCTTATCTATACCCCTTTAGGACTCTTTGGAGGTATATTCGCTTGGCGAGCAGCCCATATACTTGCGGAAGCTGACCGTGAAGTATGACGGCGACTTGAAACCGCACTTTTCGCTGATTTCGGATATGTTCAGTTTGCCCTCGGCGAGCAGGGTGCACGCTTTGGTGAAGCGGACCTTGTGTATCATATTGAGGGCGGACTCGCCGGTAATCTCCTTGAGGCGGAGGTGCAGGTTGGAGCGGCTCATGCCGAGAGCGGCGGCGAAATCCTCCACTCCGAAATTCTCGTTGCTCAGATTCTGCTCCACGACTTCCATCGCGCGCAGGAGCAGGGACTCGTCTGTCTTGCTGATCGAGGCCTTGTGCACGCCCGTATTGTCTCCCCGTACGTCGGAGTTGATGAATGCCAGGGCCCTGAACTTGCCTATCTCTTCCTTGTGGCGGCGTTTGATCTGCTCGAGTTCCAGTTTGTTGCGCAGTTCCTTTTGCCGTAT
>CAZKRZ010000145.1:0-323 GCA_964555325.1 uncultured Muribaculaceae bacterium | reverse complement strand
CATGATGACCAGCGCTGCCGTCGTGCCTATGATGAGGAGCAGGAGGACTATCCTGGCGAGCGTGGTCCTGTACCACGGCGGTACTATTCTGATAGACAGATTCCTGATAATGGGACTCCAATACCCGTCACGGTTGGCGGCCTTCAGATGGAATGTGTAACGCCCTTTGCGGATGTGGGTGAATGCCGCTTCGTGCGCTTCGGTATTGTGCCATGCCTTCTCCAGACCGGACAAGGTGTAACTGAACGAGTCCTGACCTCCGGAAATGTAATCCGGTATTGAAAATCTGATAGTAAAACTGTTCTGTTTGTGGTTTAGGGCAA
>CAZKRZ010000144.1:1109-4180 GCA_964555325.1 uncultured Muribaculaceae bacterium | reverse complement strand
ATCAGCGCCAATGTCTCTCCGTATATCCGTTCGGTGTTCTCTACTATCAATCCGAATGTCGATGCCGGCAAATATGCTGTCCCGTACATGTGGGGCACTACCGGTATCATATACAATACGGCTTATGTGACGCGTGAGGAGGCATCGACCTGGGATATTATACGCAATCCCAAGTTTGCAGGCAGGATATTGCTCAAGGATGCACCCCGTGATGTGTATTGCCCTGTCCTCATTTATCTCAAGCAGGCAGAACTCAAGGCAGGAAAAGTTACACTTGAGGATCTGATGCACGATTCTTCGGCGGAGTCTCTTGCTGAGGTACAGGCTTATCTGATGCAGTGCAGGGACGGTGTCGCAGGCTTTGAGGCTGATCTCGGCAAGGAGCAGATGACCAAAGGCCGTGTCTGTGTCTCTCTCAACTGGAGCGGAGATGCGGTATGGGCCATAGAGGAGGCTGCATCGGTAGGTGTCGATCTGGACTATGTGGTGCCGGAAGAGGGCTCTACAGTGTGGTTCGACGGCTGGGTGATACCCAAATACGCCCGCAATACCAAGGCGGCGACATACTGGATCAACTTTATGAGCCGCCCCGACATTGCCATTCGCAATATGGAGGAGACCGGCTATATAGCCTCTTGCGGAGCGCCCGAGGTGCTTGAGTCCCAGATAGATGAGTCCTATGAGCCTATAGATTTGAGTTATTTCTTCGGCGAGGGTGCATCTTCCGTACGGGTCAATCCCGTCCTCTATCCCGACAAGTCTGTCATCGAGCGTTGCGCTCTGGAGCATGACTGGGGCGAGGAGACGGAGAAACTCCTCGACATGTGGCAGAATGTCAAGGGCAGCCGTGTGAGCGCTTCCACTGTCATAGTGATTGCGCTGGTGGTCCTCGTTGTCATCGCGTCCCTGTTTGCCCGCAGGTCGGCAGGCAAGTCGCGCGCCCGCAGACGCAGAAGAAGATAAATGCCCCATGCCTGCTGTATGCAGGATAGTATATGTTAGAAATGTTTTTTAAACAAATATTGCCATGTCATTCATAAGCGACAGAGTCCGTCAGGAAGGGCTCACATTCGATGATGTGCTGCTGGTACCGGCTTACTCGGAAGTGCTCCCGAGAGAGGTCAGCCTCAAGTGCAGATTCAGCCGTCACATATCCCTGAATATCCCGGTCGTCTCGGCGGCTATGGATACAGTCACCGAATCCGAAATGGCTATCGCCATCGCCCGTGAAGGCGGAATCGGTGTCATCCACAAGAATATGAGCATCGAAGAACAGGCCGCCCAGGTGCGCAGGACCAAGAGAGCCGAGAATGGTCTCATCTATGACCCTGTCACCATCTCTCCGGACAAGACTGTAGGCGACGCCCTGCAACTCATGCATGACAACCACATCGGCGGCATCCCGGTAATCGATGCCGACAGGGTGCTGGTAGGCATTGTAACCAACAGGGACCTGCGTTTCCAGACCGATATGTCCAAGTCTGTCTCCGAGGTGATGACATGCAAGGACATCATCACAATCAGCGACACTTCTCATGACAATGTTATATCCGTGCTGGAGAAGCATCGCATC
Organism: uncultured Muribaculaceae bacterium; assembly: GCA_964555325.1. Taxonomy (GTDB): domain Bacteria; phylum Bacteroidota; class Bacteroidia; order Bacteroidales; family UBA932; genus Cryptobacteroides. The sequence goes on along the minus strand of CAZKRZ010000144.1, from coordinate 2,607 downwards.
GAGAAACTCCCTATCGTAGACGAAGGCGGACAAACAAGGACATTACCAAAGAGAGGGATTATCCTAATGCCTGCAAGGACGGCAAAGGACGCCTCCGTGTCGCAGCAGGTGTGGGCATCACCGCCAATCTAATGGATAGGGTGGATGCTCTCGTGGCAGAGGATGTGGACGCCGTTGTCCTGGATTCTGCACACGGACATTCTCTCAATGTCATCCGTCATCTCAAGATGATTAAAGACAAATATCCTGATCTGGATGTCATCGTGGGCAATGTCGCTACTTATGAGGCGGCGCGTGACCTCGTCGAGGCAGGCGCGGACGGCATCAAGGTGGGTATCGGTCCCGGTTCTATATGCACGACGCGTGTGGTCGCCGGCGTCGGTGTGCCCCAGCTCACGGCTATATATGACTGCTCGAGTGCGGTGAAAGGCACGGATGTGCCTATAATCGCTGACGGCGGACTCCGTTATTCCGGTGACATAGTCAAGGCTCTTGCTGCCGGAGGAGACTGCGTGATGTGCGGCAGCATGTTTGCTGGTACGGAAGAGTCCCCGGGCGAGACCATTATCTATAACGGCCGTAAATTCAAGTCATATCGCGGCATGGGCTCCATCGACGCGATGAAGGCCGGTTCGGCTGACCGTTATTTCCAGGACAAGGTGGCGGCACGCAAACTCGTTCCGGAGGGTGTTGTCGGCCGTGTGCCTTACAAGGGTTCCATCTCCGAGACTGTGTTCCAGATTGTAGGTGGTATCCGTTCGGGTATGGGCTATTGCGGAGCGCACAACCTCGAGGAACTCAAGAGCGCATCATTTGTCCGTATCACTTCGGCAGGCGTCACGGAGAACCATCCTCATGACATCACCCTGACTTCCGAGGCCCCCAACTATTCAAGACACGACTGATAATATGGAGAGAATATTGATATTGGATTTCGGCTCGCAGTACACCCAACTCATCGCCAGGCGCGTGAGGGAGATGGACGTATATTGCGAGATCCATCCTTTCAACAAGATTCCCGCTCTCGACAGCGAGGTGAGGGGAGTCATACTGTCGGGCAGTCCCGCTTCTGTGAGGGATGCGGAGGCTCCCAATCCCGATTTGTCCGCAATCAGAGGCAAACTCCCTCTGCTCGGAATATGCTATGGCGCGCAGTTCCTTGCGTATTCTCTCGGCGGCAAGGTTGAATCCGCCCCCAGCCGTGAGTACGGACGTGCGCACATAAGCGTGCAGGCTGCTTCAGACCCCCTCTTCGAGGGAATGAGCCATTCCTCCCAGGTGTGGATGTCGCATGGCGATACCATCACCAGTCTGCCGGAGGGCTTTGAAGTCATCGCCTCTACAGAAGATGTCGTCAATGCCGCATTTCGTATAGGCGGAGAACAGACATGGGGCATACAGTTCCATCCAGAGGTGCAGCATAGCGTGGAGGGTACCGCATTGCTCCGCAATTTTGTCGTGGGTATCTGCGGATGCTCCTGCACATGGACTCCTGCCG
>CAZKRZ010000144.1:0-1093 GCA_964555325.1 uncultured Muribaculaceae bacterium | reverse complement strand
TTCGTGGAGAGCACGGTCGAGGCGATACGCGCCCAGGTAGGGGAGGACAAGGTGGTGCTCGGACTTTCCGGCGGGGTCGACTCGACCGTCGCCGCAGTGCTTCTGCACCAGGCGATAGGAGACAGGCTACACTGTATATTCGTGGATTCCGGCTTGCTGCGCAAGGACGAGTTCTCCGATGTGCTGGAGTCCTACAAGGGTATGGGACTCAATGTCAAGGGAGTGGACGCGTCCGAGAGGTTCTACAAGGATCTCGCCGGCGTTACCGATCCCGAGACCAAGCGCAAGATCATAGGCCGTGACTTCGTGGAGGTATTCAATGAGGAGGCGCAGCAGATACGCGATGTCAAGTGGCTCGCCCAGGGTACTATATACCCTGATGTGATAGAGTCCTCGGCGTTCAAGGGCGCATCCCAGACCATCAAGTCGCATCATAATGTCGGAGGTCTGCCAGAGCACATGCATCTCGGTCTTGTAGAGCCCTTGAGGCTGCTGTTCAAGGATGAGGTGCGCCGTGTCGGCCGTGCTCTCGGCATTGATCCCAAGTTTATAGGCAGGCATCCTTTCCCCGGTCCGGGACTGGCAATCCGTATCATCGGAGAGATTACTCCGGAAAAGATTGAGGTGGTCAGGAATGCCGACAAGATATTCATCGACGGCCTGCGCAATGCCGGGCTGTATGACAAGGTATGGCAGGCAGGTGTCATCCTTCTGCCTGTACAGTCTGTCGGAGTGATGGGCGACGAGCGCAGTTATGAGAGTTGTGTCGCACTCCGCGCTGTGTCGTCTGTGGACGGCATGACTGCCGACTGGGTGCATCTGCCGTATGAATTCCTGGCGGATGTCTCCAATGAGATTATCAACAAGGTGCGTGGGGTCAACCGCGTAGTCTATGATATATCTTCCAAACCGCCGGCAACTATAGAATGGGAGTAAGTCCCTGAATAGAATACGATTGGCCGCCCTGTTACGGGGCGGCTTTCTGTTTCCGCCGCCGGGACTTCAATCCCTTTTGCAGGGCAGTATGACAATGATTTTAAATAATTTATGAAAAAATTTTATAAAATATTTGCAGATCCAAATTCTTTTCGTA
>CAZKRZ010000143.1:0-4188 GCA_964555325.1 uncultured Muribaculaceae bacterium | reverse complement strand
TTGTTTAATAAAAATGCTTATGAAAAGATTAATCTGCTTTTTCTCGGCACTGCTGGTAACGATGTCGGTGGCGTCCTACGCCCAGACATTGCATGTGTCCGGGTCTGTCACAGAGGCAGGCAACGGTGCACCATTGCCGGGTGCGACCGTTCTGATCAAAGGTACTACTACCGGAGTCAGCACAGACATTGACGGCAAGTATTCGATAGACGTGCCTGCAAACGGCACGCTCGTATTCTCCACTATAGGTTTCGCAACGGCTGAGCAGCCTGTCGGCGGCAAGTCCGTAATCAATGTGGCGTTGGAGCTCGATACTCAGTTTATCGACGAGACAGTCATCATTGCATTCGGTAAGACGACCAAAGAGGCGTTTACCGGTTCCGCGACCGTCGTCAAGTCCGATGACATCGCCAAAGTCCAGAATTCCAACCCCGTGCGTGCTCTCGAAGGCGTCGTGGCAGGTGTCCAGATGACCACCTCTTCCGGTGCTCTGGGTTCATCTCCCTCTATCCGCATCCGAGGCATCAGCTCCATATCCGCAGGCTCCGCTCCTCTGTATGTTGTTGACGGCGTTCCTTATTCCGGAGACCTCAACAATATCAACAGCGCCGACATTGAGTCGATGACCGTCCTCAAGGATGCTGCATCCAACTCCCTTTACGGTGCCCGTGGCGCCAACGGTGTCATCATGATTACCACCAAGAAGGCAAAGCGCGGTGACGCTGTCGTCACTCTGGATGCCAAGGTCGGTGTCAATACCAAGGCCCTCAAAAACTACGACTATATCACAGACCCCGGTCAGTACTACGAGACCCACTATGCCGCTCTGTACAACTACTATCTTGCTAACGGCAACTCTCCCGGTACTGCTCATCTCAAGGCTGCTACCAACACTGTAGGTCCTGCCAAAGACGGTGGTCTCGGCTACAACATCTATACCGTCCCCGAGGGACAGACTCTGATCGGTTCCAACGGCAAACTTAACCCCAACGCGACCCTCGGCAGGCTCGTGAACTACAATGACAAGGTCTATCTCCTTCAGCCCGACAACTGGCTTGATGAGGCATACCGCGTGTCCATGCGTCAGGAGTACAATGCCAGCGTCTCCGGCAGCACAGAGAAGATGTCGTTCTACGGCTCTTTCGGCTACCTCCAGAACGAGGGTATCATCGAGAACTCTGACATGCGCCGCTATACAGCCAATCTCCGTGCTGACTATCAGGCCAAATCTTGGCTCAAGGTCGGTGGCGACATGCGCTATACCAATTTCTATTGGAACAACAGTTCTCCTTCCGAGAGCGCAGGCTCTACCGGCAGCCTCTTCGGAGCGGCTATCGGCATGGCTCCTATCTATCCTCTCTATATGAGGAATGCCGACGGCTCCAAGATGATCGACTCCAACGGCTTTGTGATGTATGACTTCGGTAACGGACAGAATGCCGGACTCAGCCGTCCCAATATGGCGAATGCCAACCCGTTCATCACCAATCAACTGGATGTGGTGGTCGCTGAGGGCAATGCTATCAACGGTACAGGATTTGCCGAGGTTAAGTTCCTCAAGGACTTCACATTCACCCAGAATGTCGGTTACGGTGTCGATGAGACCCGCAGCACGAATGTGAGAAACATGTACTACGGACAGTTTGTCACCAACGGCGGTACCAACACCAAGGGCCATTCGAGGTCGTTCTATGTGAATGTGCAGCAACTCCTCAACTGGAACAAGACATTCGGTCTGCACAATATCGATGTCCTCTTCGGACACGAGTACTACAAGTCTGAGAGCAAATCCCTCTCCGCATCCAAGAGCAAACTCTTCTCTATGGACAACCTGGAGCTCAACGGTGCCGTTGTAGACTCTCAGAATGCAGCATCCTCTGCATCCATGTACAACAACGAGGGTTACTTCTCCCGTGTACAGTATGACTATGCCGGCAAGTTCTACGCCAGCCTCTCTTATCGCCGTGATGCCTCTTCGAGGTTCGCTCCCGAAAATCGCTGGGGTAACTTCTGGTCTGCAGGTGCCGGCTGGCTCATCAATAAAGAGAGTTGGTTTGACCTGTCCTGGGTGGATATGCTGAAAGTCAAGGCATCCATCGGTTCGCAGGGTAACGACAATATCAGCGACTACCTCTATACCGATACATATTCGATTGTCAACAGCAACGACGATATTTCGGTGACTTTCAACACCAAGGGTAACAAGAACATCACCTGGGAGACCAACACCAACTTCAACGCCGGTGTCGATTTCGAACTCTTCGGCAGGAGGCTCAACGGTGCTTTTGAGGCATTCTACAGGAAGACTTCCGATATGCTCTTCTTCTTCAGCGTGCCTGCATCTCTCGGATACTCCGGTTACTATGACAATATCGGTGACATGAGGAACTCCGGTATCGAGCTCGCGCTGAATGGCGACCTGGTCAGGGCACATGACTTTGTCCTCTCCGCCAACTTCAACGCCACTCACTACACCAACAAGATTACCTATCTCCCCGATGAGAAGAAGACTGTCACTCTTGAGGGTTATGAGGGTTATGCTTCCGGCAACTATTTCTATGGTGAAGGACTCTCTCTCTACACTTGGAAGATGCCCAAATACGCAGGTGTCGACCATGAGACCGGTGAGCCTATGTGGTACAAGGACGTGACTGCCGAGGATGGCACTGTATCCAAGACTACTACCAAGGCTTACGGAGAGGCTACCGACTACCTCGTGGATGCTCCTACTCCGAAACTCTATGGTGGATTTGGTCTGAGCGCATCTTTCCGCGGATTCGACGCTTCGGTGCAGTTTACATATCAGTTGGGCGGCACGGCATACGACTCCGGCTATGCAGCATCTCTTGATGCTCCGGGCGGCACCGTAGGTGCCAACATCCACAAGGATGTGCTGAAAGCCTGGACTCCGGAGAACAAATCCTCCGACATGCCCCGTTTCCAGTACCTCGACCAGAATTTCAATTCCAACTCTGACAGGTTCCTCACAGATGCGAGCTACCTCAACTTCCAGAATGCGCAGATAGGCTACACTCTCCCCGAGAGGCTTACAAGCAGGATGCAGATCTCCAAACTCCGTGTCTATGTCTCTGCAGACAACATCTGGTATGTATCCAAGCGTCACGGATTCGATCCCCGCTACTCGTTCAACGGAAGTACCAACTACGCGACCAACTCTACGGTCCGTACCATCTCCGGAGGTATCAATCTGACATTCTAATATTCAGAAGACGATCAATATGAAAAAGATATTTGTATATACGATGATTTCCTTGGCCGGGGTGCTGTCCTCGGGCTGTATCAAGGAAGCCCTGCCTCAGGGAGCCACCCAGGTCGAGTCTCAGGTGGGAGCATCTCCCGTAGCCCTCGAGTCTATGCTCAAGGGTATCCCTGCCGCCATGACTGCAACCAATACAGCAGGATATTTTAATCTCTATGGCGTACATACCGATTTCGGTATCGGTGCAATGCACCTGATGACCGACTTTATGCTGGAGGACCTTGCCACAATGGGAGACAACCCCTACTATAACAGGTTCTATACCTTTTGCATGAATGAGGAAATGGATTCGCGTTATATCTACTGCTCATACTATTGGGACTGCTACTATACATGGATCAAGAGCGCGAATGATGTCATCAAGACCATCGAGAGTACAGGTGTTACCGAGACCAACAAGGCTATGCTCGGCCAAGCCTACGCATACAGGGCTGCATTCTATCTGGATCTTGCCCGTCTCTTTGAGGCCAAGGACAACAAGTACACTGATGTGTCCGCTGTCAAGGGACTGACTGTCCCTATTATCAAGGAGTCTACCACAGAGGCTGAGGGCAAGAACAATCCCCGTGCTGCCCGTGCTGACATGTATGAGTTTATCCTCTCCGACCTTGACAAGGCAGAGGAGTATCTCACAGGAGCTGCATTCTCTTACACGACCCCTTCCGTGTACCTGGCTCAGGGTCTCAAGGCCCGTGCCTATCTCGAGATGGGTTATTGGGAGGACGACAGCAACAGCGCTACCTATTTTGCCAAGGCTGCCGAGTATGCGGACAAGGTGATCGGCAGTGCCAAATTCACCCCTCTCACCAAGGCACAGTGGCAGGATCCTACCAACGGATTCAACAATGGAGCTGCAAATACCGCCTGGATCTGGGGTGTGACACTCTCTTCGCAGAATCAGGGTAACA
>CAZKRZ010000142.1:0-4215 GCA_964555325.1 uncultured Muribaculaceae bacterium | reverse complement strand
GGTCGAATATGTATTCAACAACCAGCCTACGCGTAAAATCACCGTCACTGGCAGACGGGACCTCGTCCAGCTCGGAAAAGGCTCTTCATCGCTCGGCGACAACAACTTGATATCTTCCATACTCACTAAAACCGGGAGCAACCGCAAGAGCCAGATCAACGAGTATTCGGTCTGTTACGAACACGAATGGAGCCCCGGGGTCAACAGTTCGTTCCTGCTGGAGCACCGCCGCATCTATAGCAACGAACTGGTGCCTATGGTCACTCCGGGAGGCGAACATGTAAACAGCGTTGCAGCGACCATCCCCCACTGCAGAATGCGTCTGTCATGGGACGAGACCGTAACACGCGGCCGCTTCACCAAGAACTATGTGCACACGGACTACCCTGTCGTGACAATAGACCTGTCCGGCTCGGTTGCCGGGATTGCCAAAAACGACTACGACTATTTCAGGAGCGAAGTGACTGTAGACTACAGGCTGCCTCTACCGCCTGCCGGGTATTCGCAATTCAGATTCAACGGCGGACGCATCATAGGAGCGGTCCCCTACCCCATGCTAAAACTCCACGAGGGCAACGGAACGTATTTCTACGACCCGACCTCGTTCACCTGCATGGATTTTTACGAATTTGCCTCCGACACATGGGCGTCATTGTTCTGGCAGCACAATTTCAACGGCTATTTCCTCGGCAAGATTCCGCTGCTGCGGCGCGCCCAATTGAGAGAGGTTGTGACGGTCAATGCCGCCTACGGCACACTCTCGGAGCGGAACAACGGCATCAGAGGCAACAGTTTCGAACAGAATGCCGTATTACTGTTCCCGGAAGGGATGTCAATGCTCAACAAACCCTATGTGGAAATGGGCGTGGGTGTCACCAATATATTCCGCATGCTGCGTCTGGATGCGACATGGAGGCTGACCCACAGATACAAGGAAGGCGAAGACGGCAGCCGCTTCAAAGCACCTCACCGTTTCGCCCTCACTTTCGGTCTTGAACTGAAATTTTAGAACCTGTAACGGACTGCAAATCCGACTCCCTCCCAGCCGAAGCCTCCGTACATAAAGTTCCAGACAGGCCTCCAGTCAAGGGAGAATGTGATAGGAAGGTCGAAATTGTATTCGACACCCAATTGTCCTGCAATGCCCATATTGAATCCGCTGTTATCGTCATACAGTCCGACAGTGGCACCGGGGCCTGCATAGAAATTAAACCTGTCCTCGGAAGCAATCAGGTAATCATATACGCCTGTCAGATAGAATCCGTGCTTGAAGAAACCAAGGTCTGCCTCAACAAAATTGGCGCCTCCCAGATCGTACTGATAGGAGATTTCCGCTCCGGGTGTCGCAGCTGCACGGATACCCACAGCCCTGGACTGCGCGGATGCGCTGAATGCTACCGCAGCGGCAGCGATGATGGTCAAAATAATCTTTTTCATAAAATAATGTTAAGCGTAAATACTATTCATTAACACGGGGACAAATTTAATCAATTCCCATGAAAGAAAAAGGATTACAGGAGGAGCATGGCAGCCACGCTGCCTATCAGCAAGGCTTCCAGGAATATACGCCCGTGAATAACCCCATTGACAGCCGTCTCTATCGGATTGCCCGTCACGAGAGCCTCCATTTCATCGGAGGTGCAGGGCGCATGTCTCGTCCATTTGTCTACAATCATGCCGTCGCAGATGTATGTAGAGCCGCCATTGGAGCGATTTAGAGTAATGAGCTGCTTGTAATCAGCCACATAGGCATAGTCAGTCAGATCATCCGGCACTCCGGAGACATCGGTCGTCAGCAGCAACGGCTCCATTCCCGCAAGCAGCGCATCCGAGAACAGAAGGGACACTTCCTCCCATTCTTCCCATGAAAAGCGCTCCGGCTCATATACAGATACGATGAATATCTTTCCCTCCGGCTCTACCGATGCAGTATATTCTCCTCCTGCGGAGGAATAGTTAAGGGAGAAATCCTCCGAACCGGGGGAATATTCGGTGAAATCCACCACCGGCAGTTCACGGACACCCATTATTGCAAATGCCATAACCGATGCCGAAACTATATTTCCTATTATGAATTTGGCCTTTCTCGGACGCTGTCCGCTGCGTATCGGCACAAATCCCACAATCGCGACTGCCAGCAGGACAATGTTTTTAATCAATGACTGCCAATGGCTCAGATGAATGGCTTCGCCGAAGCATCCGCAATCCATTGAGGGATTGAATATCAACAGTATCAACGTGATTGCAGTAAAGCAGGAGACCATGGCGAGCACCACATAGGACATCAGCCTGCGGGCGAGACCGCATATCATATAGACACCGCACTGTGTCTCTGTCCACGCAAGCAGTATTCCGAAAGCCTTTGCCGCCGGAGCCAGTCCGGACAGATGGAAGAATCTGAGGTATTCCTTGACTATCAAGCCCGTGCCGACAGGATCCATGAGTTTGAACATGCCGGAGATGTAGAACACAAGCCCTACAAGGATTACGCAGAAACGCCTGATATTGATATGGATGCTATGCATTACGCCTCCAAGCAGGCATCAACAGCTGCCCGTATCCTGTCGGCTATCTCGTCAGGGGGCAGCATCCTGCCTTCGCTGTCCGAACAGCCTATCGTAATGAAACGCGGGTCGCGACCGGCCTGCGCGGCATAAAACTCGCGCACCTTGGACTGGAAGCGTATATCCGCCTCATGGATGTCATGCCCTCCCTCAAGGTATTCCCTATGATCGTCATTCTCCCTGTCGGAATGGAGGCTGTGCTCCACGAAATCGATAGGGACATCGAGGAAGATGTTGAGATCCGGCGTCGGCAAGTCGAACATTCCGTATTCGGTATCGATTATCCACTGGCGGAGTTCTTCCGCTTCTTCTGCGTCATTCAGTTTGGCGCATTGATATGCTATGTTGGAATACACATATCTGTCCAGGAGCACTGTACCGCCGGCATTCAGCACCTCCCTCATGTGAGGGGCGGCAGCGTGCCTGTCCTCTGCAAACAGCAGCGCCACCAGTTGCGGATGCACATTGTCCACCGAGCCGAAGCCTCCGCGCAGGAATTTTCCTATCAGCCCTCCGTATAGAGGGGCATCGTAACGCGGGAAATGTATATACTCGAGAGAGGCGCATCTGCTCTCCAGATACTCCTTGAGTCTTTTGACCTGTGTGGATTTGCCGGAACCGTCAAGTCCCTCCAGAACTATAAGCATATAAGCCGTAAAAAATATTGCACGAATGTATGGAAAAATGACTAATCTTGCAACTCTATGACACAGGACAAACGACAGAGACCCGTCAAGGTGATGGGCATTCTCAATCTGACTCCGGACTCGTTCTACGAGCCCAGCAGGTACAATTTCAGCATTCTCGGCTCAGGGGCCGATATAATCGATATAGGTGCTTGTTCCACCAGGCCTGGGCATACTCCGGTGGGCGCGGAAGAGGAGTGGAAGCGGCTCTCGCCGGTCATTGAGGAGATTGCCCGGCATCATAAGGGGCTGAAGATTTCAATCGACACATATTGGTCGGAAGTAGTGCGCAGGGTGTATGACCGGATAGGTCCGTTCATAGTCAATGATGTCTCCGCCGGGAGTATCGACCGGGAACTGCTCCCGACGATAGCAGAACTCGGGCTGCCCTATGTCGCCATGCACAGCGGTCCGGCCGACGGTGCTGCTGATGTCGCGGCATTCTTCCGGGAGTTCGGGGAAAAAGCGGATGGGCTTGGCATCGACGAGTGGATACTCGACCCAGGATTCGGATTCGGCAAGAGCAATGCACAGAATCTGAAGTTGTTAGAGGAGCTCGGAGAGTTGCGTTCTTTCGGGAGGGAAATCCTCGTAGGCATCAGTCGCAAGCGCATGACCTATGAGCCGAAAGGACTCACGCCACAGACTGCTCTGGAAGAGACGCAAAGGCTGCATCTGACTGCATTGGAGGGAGGTGCCGACATATTGCGCGTACACGATGTCGCTGCCACCCGTGCCACCATCGCCCAGTGGCAGGATTCGCTGATGTAACAGCGCCCCTATATTCCTCTACCACAGTTACAAGGAAGCAATTCATCACCCGAAATGTCCAGGTGACCCATTCTCTCGTTACGCCCTCTCAAAAACATAAAAAAGCGCAAGAAAGGTTCGATATTTTTCTTTGGGCGGAGACCGCAAAAATCGGCAAAAACGGCGATTTGCCTGCAAAAACTTAAATTATCGAA
>CAZKRZ010000141.1:0-4226 GCA_964555325.1 uncultured Muribaculaceae bacterium | reverse complement strand
CCCCGTGCTGTCATCGAGCGCGAGCAGCGGCTTCGCACCCATATACTTTTCCTGGTCCAGCGCCTTGACCTCCGTGCTGCGGGCTTTCTGATAATAGTAGATAAACTTAGCCGTCAGCATGTTGGTATCCTCCGGCCAGTCCGCCTCCCATTTCCCTATCAGCGTCTCGATGCCGACACCTGTCGTGCCGAGCCTGGAACTCAGGAGATTGTACCTTTCCAAATATTCCTGTGCCGAAGTCTGGGCGAATGCCTGCCCGGCAAATGTCATCATACAGACCAAGGCTGTCGCAATACAGAACCTGTTCATAAAAACTCTTTTGAATAAAAATCCGTCATTTCCCCTCAATATCCATCAATATGCGCCTGCCGGAGGGATACAGGTTGTTGCACCTGACACCGATATTCTTGGCAGCACCCAAGGGCAGACCTTTGTAACACAATATCACATAGCCTTTCGGAGCATCCGCCAAGGCAAATGTATCCCCGTGCAGATACTTCAACGCCGTCCTCCGGTCAATCTCCACACAAGGATAAGCATTTTTATCGAAATCTATGCCCAATATCCTGTCCGCATCGGGAATATTGTTGCCCGCCTGGGCCTTTGCGGACTTGCCCTTATTTGCAGAAGCGCCGTACGGACGCTGCACATCCCTCCTGTCTGGCACCGTCGGCGAACGCCGTGCCTCAACCCTGCCGGATGAATGTCTCTCCGCGGATACCGGCGACCTGCGCTCTGACGCCGCCTCTGTCTGCACATCACCGCCAGTTTTGCGAATTGCGGCGACATACTGTCCCTCTCCGGGAACAAGCCCGGGCAGCAGCAGATACCCTTGCGGAGTCTTGACTATCCCCTCAAACGGAGCATCTCCCTCCGGCGTGAGCGGCTCTGCCCCCAATTGTGCACATATCCAGCGCACATTGGCATCGTTTTCCGCCTCTTCGAATGTACAGGTCGAATACACCAGCACGCCTCCGTCCCTCAACGACGGCCACACATCCGCGATAATGCGTCTCTGCCGCGCGGCACAGTGCTCCACCAGTTCCGGAGACCAGTCTTCCACCGCCTTGGCATCCTTGCGGAACATGCCCTCTCCCGAGCACGGCACATCGGCAACTATAATGTCGTATACATTCTCCGTCCTGCCGAACACTTCCGGATCGAATGAAGTCACTTTGACCGCCGGATCGCCCCACCTCGCCACATTCTCTTTGAGGACAGGCACTCTGCGGCGCATCACCTCATTGGCCGTGAGCGAGAATGCCGGCCCGAAAGCCAGCCTGAGAGATGCTGCCAGATCCGTTGTCTTGCCGCCCGGGGCAGCACACAAATCCAGCACCCGCACATGCCCTCCGGGGAAATGCTCCAGCACCTGGCGGAACACATGCCCCACAAACATGGCGGACGAATCCTGCACATAATATGCTCCTGCATGAAACAGAGGATCGAGCGTAAACGACGGACGCTCAGCAAGCAAATGCCCATAAGGAGACCACGGCACCTGCACCGACCCCTCAAATCCTGCACCCTCCTTGAAAGGGTTGTATCTCACCGAGACTGACGGTTCCTCATGAAGCCCCTTTATGAGAGCCTCTATATGACTATCCGGCAGGAAACCGGACAAATGTTTCTTCCACAGGGGATTGTCGATGCTATCCACCCGAATGCTCAGCTTTTGGGACCATTACCGGGAAATCCGAACTGCGAGAGGTCAACACCCTCGGGCATACGTCCCTCCGAAGCCGCGACCAGCGAGTCCACTATCTTGTCGAGTGCCTCCTGTATCTTTTTCCCCAACATCATCTTCATCATGGCATTGAGTTCCGCCTCAGCCTCTATCCAGAAATCCGTCTTGCCGCCCTCTGCCATAGCATCGAAATGCAGAGTGACGGAGAAATGAAAGGGCGCACCGTTATCTGCCAGTGCTATAAGGGAATAAGGCTGACGCTGCGTGACTTTGACCCCGAAATTGAATCCCTGCACGCTCACCTCGAGCGTGTCGAAATCCGCCTTGACCATATCCTTTTTGTCCTCGGGCAGCATACGTGTAAAATTGCGCATGTCGCAGAATGACATATACAGTTCGTATGGCGGTCTGGATACAAGTCCGTGCTTGCTTGTGTATGATGCTGACATATTTTACTAATTTTGTACGCCGAAACCGGCACACAAATATAATAAGAAGCTTCTGAAATGCTGCACAAAATCTATTTCGAGAAACGCTGCATAATCATCTGCCGACCGGACGACCTGGCTCTGTCCGATCCCAATTCGGTAGAATATCACCTCGGCGCCAGGATTGACCTCCATGCGCTCGTAGGCATGTTCAGAAGTACAGCCACGCTGCAACGCATATACATTCCTACCGAGGACACCGCAGACACCTACCGCCGGCTCTGCGCGGAGTTCAGGGAAGTCAATGCCGCAGGAGGGCTCGTATGCAACCACCGCGGAGACTACCTGCTCATCAGCCGCAACGGGCTATGGGACCTGCCTAAGGGACATCAGGACCCGGGCGAGGACATACGCACCACCGCATTGAGAGAAGTGCAGGAGGAGACCGGCGTAGACAAGCTCAAACTGCGCGAACTCATCTGTGTCACAGACCATTGCTACATACGCGACGGTGTCTGGCACCTCAAGCACACATGGTGGTACGACATGCTGTACACAGATCCTGTGAATCTCACGCCGCAACGTGAAGAAGACATTACCAAGGCGGCATGGGTGGCTCTGTCGAGCCTGCCGCCCTACCTCAAGAACACCTATCCGTCCATACAGGAAGTGTTCCGCGAGGCCAAAGTCTGACATAGGCAAAAATATCTCCGCCAAGGTGAAACTTTTTGAAAGAAAATGCCGTATAGTATCAGTGTATGCTTAAAACTGTCGGCGAAGCCACAATCTTCGTGAACGACAGCACAATGACATCAAGAACTACAAGGACATGAAACTCTCGCAATTCAACTTCAACCTGCCGGCAGAGCGGATAGCAAAAGAACCTACACGCTGGAGAGACGAATGCAAACTCCTGGTCTTGGACCGCAAGACCGGCAATATCGAGCACAAGATATTCAAGGACGTCATCAACTATTTCCACAAGGGGGACACTTTTGTATTCAATGACACCAAGATATTTCCCGCAAGGCTCTACGGCCGCAAGGAAAAGACAGGTGCCGACATTATGGTATTTCTGCTGCGCGAACTCAACCGCGAGCAGAAACTGTGGGATGTCATCGTAGACCCAGCCCGTAAGATACGTATAGGCAACAAACTCTATTTCGGAGAGGACGAGAGCATGGTCGCCGAAGTCATCGACAACACCACGTCGAGAGGCCGCACCCTCAGATTCCTCTTTGACGGCTCATACGAGGATTTCAAGGAGACCCTCTTCGGACTCGGCGAGACCCCCGTGCCTCCATTCGTCAAGACGGAAGTCACTCCCGAAGACGCAGAAAACTACCAGACAATATTCGCACGCAACGAAGGCGCGGTAGTAGCACCGTCCGCAGGCCTGCATTTTAGCCGCGAACTGCTCAACCGCATGATACTCGCCGACATCAACAAGGCATTCATCACCGTACACATGGGCATAGGACAGTTCCGCCGTGTGGATGTCGAGGACCTTTCCAAGCACCGTATGGACGCGGAGCGCATGATCATCACAGAGGAAGCCGCCGAGCAGATCAACCGCACCAAGGCCGCCGGACACAGGATTGTCGCCGTGGGCACCAGCACCGTACGCGCACTGGAGACCTATGTGACCACAGATCACGAAGTTAAGGCGAATGACATCTGGACCAATAAATTCATTTTCCCTCCCTACGAATTTGCCATCCCCGATGCTGTCGTAACAGGATTCCACCTGCCCGAATCCACCATGCTCATGAGCGTGGCAGCATTCGGAGGTTTCGACCATGTCATGAATGCCTACCATGAGGCTCTCGAAAACGACTACCGCTTCGGTCCTTACGGAGACGCCATGCTCATCGTCTAATGCAGTAGCGTCCGAGCAGATCAGATGACAGCAAGCCGTCAGCCTCAAGCATTGTGGTGACGGCTGCTGTCGTTTTTATAGGCAGCCCAGTCATCGCGGATATTTCATCGACAGTAGCCCCGCATCGCTCCCTTACGGAAGACAGCACCGCCTCCACCTCGCTCTCGGAAGCACCCGGGCACGCCACCCTGCAGCCAACAGTCCCTGCAGGCCCGGGAACTCCAAGCCCCAG
>CAZKRZ010000140.1:3567-4227 GCA_964555325.1 uncultured Muribaculaceae bacterium | reverse complement strand
CAGATGGTGGACTTCTATACCCGTTGCGCCCAACTCGGAGCCAAGTACAAGATGCTGATAGACTTCCACGGGGCATTCAAGCCTACAGGCCTCGGCAGGACCTATCCAAATGTGCTCAACTATGAGGGCGTGTATGGTCTTGAGCAGGTCAAATGGGCCAAGAACGGCAGCGATCTGGTAGAATACGATGTGACGATACCTTTTGTGCGTCAACTTGCCGGTCCTATGGACTATACTCCCGGAGCGATGCGCAATGCTACCAAGAAGAACTACCGTGCCGTGAACAGCGAGCCTATGAGCCCCGGCACCCGTGTGCACCAGCTCGCCATGTATGTGGTGTTTGAGGCGCCTCTCATGATGATGTGCGACAACCCTTCTGCATACAAGAAAGAGGCGGAATGCACGGAATTCCTTGCAGGAGTACCCACAGTATGGGATGAGACCCGCGTGCTGAACGGCAAGGTGGGTGACTATGTCACAATAGCCCGCCGCAGCGGAGATGACTGGTATGTCGGCTCTATGACCGATTGGGATGAGAGGGATCTGACCCTGAGTCTGTCATTCCTCCCTGCGGGAGAATATGAAATGACATTCTACAGGGATGGAATCAATGCTGACAAGGCGGCCTGTGACTATGCCAAGGGCAGCCGCAAGGTGACG
>CAZKRZ010000140.1:0-3557 GCA_964555325.1 uncultured Muribaculaceae bacterium | reverse complement strand
ATCCACATGGCTCCCGGAGGCGGTTGGGCGGCGAAAATATCCAGACGCTAAAACTCGTCCCGGATCTTGTAATTGTTTCGTTCGGGGGAGTTGCGGGAAATCAGCTCTCCCACGAAACCGGCAAGGAACAGCATTACTCCGAGAATGACGGCGACCAGTGCCAGATAAAACAGCGGCTGGTCAGTGACTGCGCGGAAAGGTGCGCCATGTGCCTGCCTTGTAAGTTTGGTCACGATGATGCAAATCGTCATCACGAGACCGATGAGGAACATTCCTATACCGCTGTATCCGAAGAAATGCATAGGTTTGCTGCCGAAACGGCTGAGAAACCATAGACTGAGCAAGTCGAGGAATCCGTTCACAAAGCGGTCCATCCCGAACTTGCTCTTGCCGTATTTGCGCTTGCTGTGGTGCACGGGGGTCTCCGTGATACGGGTAAAACCTGCGTTCTTGGCGAGGTAGGGGATGTACCTGTGCATCTCGCCGTAGACTTCTATGTTCTTGACCACTTCGTTGCGGTAGGCCTTGAGTCCGCAGTTCATGTCATGCAGGCGTATGCCTGTAATCATCCGGGCGGTGGCATTGTACAGTTTGGACGGCAGGTTCTTTGTGAGTTTGTTGTCCACCCGGTGCTTTTTCCAGCCCGAGACAATGTCCCAGCCCTCTTCCGTGACCATCCTGTACATATTGGGGATTTCGTCCGGAGAGTCCTGCAGGTCGGCGTCCATGGTAAACACGACATTGCCGGTAGCCCTCTCGAATCCGCAGTAGAGCGCGGCTGATTTGCCGTAATTGCGGCGGAAACGCAGTCCGTGTACGGCAGGGTCGCTTGCGGACAAGTCCTTGATTACATTCCAACTGCCGTCGTCGCTGCCGTCATCGATCATCAGTATCTCGTATGAAAACCCATGCTCCGTCATGACGCGGCGTATCCACGAGTTGAGTTCGGGGAGAGATTCCGCTTCATTGTATGCGGGGATGATTACTGTAATGTCTGTCATAAGAAATGTCATTGGACGCGACAAAGATACTCAATTATGGGAAATTATTTCTAAATTTGCAGGTTGAACAATAGTCTTGATGATATGACACTGGCATTTACAGACGGCAGAGTCCTCCCTTGGGAGGATGACGAGGCCAAAAGGATATTCTGGCATTCATCCGCACACCTTATGGCGGAGGCTCTTGAGGCATTGTACCCCGGAGTCAAGTTCGGCGTAGGACCTGCCGTTGAGGTGGGTTTCTATTACGATGTGGATTTCGGCGATTCGCAGATTTCGGAGTCGGATCTCGCCAAGATTGAGGACAAGATGCGCGAACTTGCCAAGAGCAAGGAGACATTCGAGCGCGTCGAAGTGCCCAAAGCCGAGGCGATGGAGTACTTCAAGGAGAAGGGTGACCCTTACAAATGCGAACTCATCGAGGGGCTCGAGGACGGACATATCACATTCTACAAGAATGGCAATTTCACCGACCTGTGCCGCGGTCCTCATGTCAAGCATGTTGATGACATCAAGGCCATCAAGCTCACATCCATCGCGGGAGCGTACTGGAAGGGCGACCAGACCCGCCAGCAGCTCACCCGTATATATGGTGTGACATTCCCTAAGAAATCCATGCTCGACGAGTATCTCGCCATGATGGAGGAGGCCAAGAAGAGGGATCACCGCAAACTCGGCAAGGAAATGGAACTCTTCACCTTCTCGCAGAGGGTGGGCATGGGACTGCCGATGTGGCTGCCCAGAGGCTCGCAGATGCGTTACACGCTGGAGCAGTTCCTGCGCAAGAAGCAGAAAGAGATGGGCTACCTCCAGGTAGTCACTCCGCATATCGGTGCCAAGGATCTCTATGTGACTTCCGGACACTATGCAAAATACGGCAAGGATTCTTTCCAGCCGATACACACTCCCCAGGAGGGCGAGGAGTATATGCTCAAGCCTATGAACTGCCCTCATCACTGCGAGATATTCCGCAGTTCCCCTCATTCGTATAGGGAGCTTCCTCTCCGCTATGCCGAGTTCGGTACCGTATACCGTTATGAGCAGAGCGGTGAACTGCACGGACTTACACGCGTCCGCGGATTTACCCAGGACGATGCGCACCTGTTCTGCCGTCCCGACCAGCTCAAGGAGGAGTTCTGCAAGGTTATCGACCTGATACTCTATGTGTTCAAGACATTGCACATGACAGAGTACAGCGCACAGATTTCCCTGCGCAGTCAGACAGATCACAGCAAATACATAGGTTCCGAAGAGAACTGGGAGAAAGCCGAGGCGGCTATCATAGAGTCCGCCAAGGAGAAGAATCTCCCCACGGTCATCGAGTACGATGAGGCCGCATTCTATGGACCGAAACTCGATTTCATGGTCAAGGATGCAATCGGACGCAAATGGCAGCTCGGTACTATCCAGGTTGACTACAACCTGCCCGAGCGTTTTGACCTCGAGTATACCGACGCGGACGGCAGCAAGAAGCGTCCTGTCATGATTCACCGTGCGCCGTTCGGCTCGATTGAGAGATTTACCGCAGTTGTGCTGGAGCATACGGCAGGTCACCTGCCTCTGTGGCTCTCTCCCGACCAGGTCAAAGTCTTGCCTGTCAGCGAAAAATACGCCGACTACGGTCAAAAAGTTTGTGATTTGCTAAATAATTGCGAAATTCGCAGTTCTTTGGATTCGAGGAACGAGACCCTCGGCAAACGCATACGCGAGATAGCTCTGCTGCGTGTGCCCGTTTTGCTGATTGTCGGCGAGAAAGAAGTCGCCGAGGGCACAGTGTCCGTCCGCAAGGAGGGTGTCGACCAGGGTTCAATGAGTGTGGAAGCATTTACAAAGTGGTTCGAGGAGCAGGTTGCTGCCGAACTTGCCGAGTAAGATGATATATAATTGTTTAACCATTAAGGAGTTTTAATTATCGCAGCGCCTTACAGACCGAAACCGTCGCGCCCCAAGGGTCGCAGACCGGATCCCCGTCAGCAGAAAAATGACGGGAATGAGCTTAATATCAATGAGCGTATTACCGCTTCGCAGGTACGTCTCGTAGGAGAGAATATCCCGGAAGCAGGGGTGTATCCCATCGCCAAGGCTCTCGCTCTGGCGGATGGACTCGGTCTTGATCTGGTGGAAATCAGCGCCAAGGCCGATCCGCCTGTGTGCAAGATATTGGACTATCAGAAATATCTCTATCAGCAGCGCAAGAAGGCCAAGGAGATGAAGTCCAATTCCGCCAAGATTGTCATCAAGGAGATACGTTTCGGCCCCAATACCGACGAGCATGACTTCCAGTTCAAGCTCAAGCATGCACAGGGATTCCTCCAGGAAGGGGCGAAGGTCAAGGCTTCGATATTCTTCCGCGGCCGCTCCATTCAGTTTGCAGAGCAGGGCGAGAAGCAGCTCCTGCGTTTCGCTGTGGAACTGGAAGAGTTCGGACGTGCCGAGAATATGCCTCAGCTTGAGGGCAAGAGGATGTCAATGATGATAGCTCCACTCAAGAAGAAGTAACTTCTATTAACATTATTATAAACAACAAAAGAAATGGCAAAGCTTAAAACGAACTCC
>CAZKRZ010000139.1:0-4300 GCA_964555325.1 uncultured Muribaculaceae bacterium | reverse complement strand
CAACTGTATAATGCGCTGTCCTGTAGCGGCAGCCCAGTCCACGAGCGGCCTGAGGTCGCGGAACTCCCCTATGCCGAAATCATCGGCAGTGCGGAGCGAGAACACCGGTATCACCGTACCGGCCCCCTTGAACCCCGGCCTGTCAAATATCTCTGCGGAATGCTTCCTCGGAAAAGGACAGCCATTGACGGGACAGTCTATCCATGCGTCCTCGAGCGTGAGCTCGGCAGCCGCTCCCGACGGGGTGAAATGGTGGTGATCCCATTCGGTGCGCCATATCAGGCCGTCGCGCATCACTATATAATAGTAATCAGCGAGATCCGCCTTGGCACATCTGGGCAGGGTGACGCTCCATACATTGCCGGCACCCCAATTCATAGGATATTTGACATCGCGGGCGACAAGGCACAGGCTCTCGCCCCAAATTGTATTATACTGGATCCTGAATGTTGCTTTCATATCGTTGTTGTCCTGTTATCTGCCTCTGCTGCAGAGGCTCACCCTTTCTTGCGCTCCACACGGTATTGCAGCCCGAGGGCGGACAATCCGTCCAGGAAGTCAGGGCAGATGCTCACACTATGCCTGCGCGCAGTCAGTTTGACGCTATATCCTCCATCTTCATAGAGGAAGATATTGAGAGGGATAGTACCGGTATTGGAAGCCAGCGTCTCGGAGAGAGAGCGGCGGAAATCCGGATTGAGGACATGTGTGGGTATATTGATTGTAATGCTCTTGACAAAGCGGTCGCACAGGTTGCCGAGCAGCGAGACGGACGCCACCTTGGCAGAATAGGGGGCACGTTTGCCCTGCGCCTTTTCTTCCGGCTTGAGGAAATACTTCGGTGCAATGTCCATCTCTATATACACCTGTGAATGCAGATTGAGATAAGGAATGGCATTTTCGAGAGACTCGGCATACATAATCAGTTCATACTCACCGCTATAGTCATCCAATTTAATCTTGGCGGCAGGCTTGTTGTTGCGGGTCGTAAAGCGGTCTACAGATATGACGATACCGGCGACACGCACACGCCTGGGCTTGTCCGCAGTCTCGCATTCGGCAATGACATTACCGATGCTTGTGAGCGGGGTATCTGTGAAATTGCGTATCTCGAAATCATATCTGCTGAGAGGATGCGAGGACATATACATTCCGACCAGTGCCTTTTCCTGCTGCAGCAGTTCGATGACATTCTCCTCTCCGTCGAATGACGGTATTTCCGGACGGACAGGCTTCATCTCCTCGGATTCTCCGAACAGGGACGATGCCGCATCCATCTTGTCATTGCTGTACAGGTATGCGTAGCGGACCAATTCGTCAATAAGCAGGTCTCCGCTCCTGCACTGCATAAAGAATTGCGTACGCTTTATGCCCATAGAGTCGAATGCACCTGCATAGACCAGGGTCTCCATAGCCTTCCTGCCGATTTTGGAGCCCATACGCTCGATAAAGTCATATATGTCGGTGAACGGTCCTCCGGCATTTCTCTCCGCGAGTATGGATTCCATGTCATTGGCGCCGAATCCCTTGATACCATTGAATGCGAAGCGGATATTGCCGTCCCTATTGACGGTGAAACGGTCCACGCTCTCGTTGACATCCGGGTTGAGGAGTTTTATCCTGTGCGCCTTGCAGTCGTCCATAATCGTCGAGATCTCATCCATTCCTCTCGCGCATGAGAGGCAGGCGGCAAGGAACTCGGAGGTGTAATGGCATTTGAGCCACCCGGTCTGATAACTGACCCACGCATAGCATGTGGCGTGCGACTTGTTGAATGCATACTGGGCGAATTTCTCCCAGTCCTTCCATATCTTGTCCAGGGTATCGGCAGGGTGTCCGTTCGCCGCACCGCCGGCCATAAACTTGTCCTTAAGCGAGTTCAGAATGTCAATCTGCTTCTTACCCATCGCCTTGCGGAGCTTGTCAGCCTCTCCCTTGGTAAATCCGGCAAGTTTCTGGGACAGAAGCATGACCTGCTCCTGATAGACCGTCACGCCATAAGTGTCCTTGAGGAACTCCTCCATCTCCGGCAGGTCGTATTCGATATTCTGGATTCCGAGTTTTCGGTCTACGAAATCGGGGATATAGTCCATAGGACCAGGACGATAGAGGGCAGCCATAGCGATGAGATCCTCAAAGCGCTCCGGATGCAGTTTCTGCAGCCAGTTTCTCATGCCGGGGGATTCGAACTGGAACACATTGGTCGTGTCTCCGCGTCCGTATAGTTCGTATGTAGGCTTGTCGTCTATGGGTATCGCCTCTATATCGATGTCTATGCCATGACGTTGCTTAATGATGTCCAGACAGTTATGTATGATGGACAGGGTAATGAGCCCGAGGAAGTCCATCTTGAGCATGCCGACCTCCTCTATATAATGACCGTCGTACTGAGAGGTCTGCACATCTTCGCCGGTATCCTTGTCTTTGGAGAGACAGAGCGGCAGGTATTCCATCAGATTGCCGGGGCCGATAATGGTGGCACAGGCGTGCATGCCCACCTGACGGACACAGCCCTCCAGGGCAAGGGCATATTTGAGCACATCCTTGGTCAGTTCCGAGCCGTTTTCCAATTCATCCTTGAACTCGGGGACCAGGCGGTAGCAGTTCTTGAGATTGACTTTGACATCTTTCTCCTGTCCGTCAGGCCCTTTTTCGCTCAAGTGTTTGGGAATCAGTTTGGTGAGGCGGTTGGACTCGTCGATGGACATGTGGCTGATACGGGCGACATCCTTGAGGGCGCTCTTCGCCGCCATTGTACCGAATGTAATGACACGCGACACATGGTCGATTCCGTACTTTTCCTCGACATAACGGTGTGCCTTGGGCAGGTCCTCGAAGTCCACATCTATATCAGGCATGCTGATACGGTCCGGATTGAGGAAACGCTCAAACAGGAGTTGGTACTTGATAGGGTCCAGATTGGTAATCTTGAGGCAGTAAGCCACCACAGAACCTGCCGCAGAGCCACGCCCGGGACCCACCATAGAGCCCATAGCGCGGGATGCTGCGATATAGTCCTGTACTATCAGGAAGTAGTCGGGGAATCCCATCTTGCAGATGGTCTTGAGCTCAAAGTCTATACGCTCCGACTGCTCGTCATTGAGGGTATCCCCATATCGCACCCTCGCACCATCATAGGTCAGATAACAGAGATACGCCACGGAGTGGCAGAAATCATCGCCACGGTATTTGCCCGACTTGTCGTTCTTGCTGCATTCGATGACATCGGCATATCTCTCCATATAGGTATCGATGTCCGCCATGAAGTCGTCCGGCAGCTCGAATTTGGGCAGGACATAATCCCTGTCTATACTGTATTTCTCGACTTTGTCTGCGACCTCAAGGGTATTGGTGATGACCTCCGGATGCTCGGGGAACATGGAAGCCATCTCCTCCGCGCTCTTGATGTATTCCTGCTGGGTATAATGCAGGCGGTCCGGATCATCTATATACGCATTGGTTGTCAGGCAGATAAGACGGTCATGCGCAGGTCCGTCCTCTTTGAGGACAAAATGCGCGTCATTGGTCGCCACGACCTTGACGCCTTCCTCCTCCGCCAGTCTGAACAGTCCCTCGTTGTAGACCTTCTGATGTTCGTAGACTTCCTGGGAAAGTCCCGGCACTTCGGTCTTGTGCAGCTGCACTTCGAGGTAATAGTCCTCTCCGAACACCCCTTTATGCCACCTCACGGCCTCTCTTGCGGCCTCGTATTCGCCGGCAAGAATATTCTGCGGTATCTCGCCTGCCATACACGCAGAGCAACAGATGAGCCCCTCGTGATAGCGCTCCAGTATCTCATGCGAGATTCTGGGTTTGTAGTAGAATCCCTCCACATGGCCGTAAGAACAGATTTTGACGAGGTTTTTGTAGCCCTCGGCATTCTTGGCAAGCAATATAAGGTGATAGTACTGCCTGTGGTCCTTGTCCTTGAGAGTCGGGTCATAATGCCTGGTCACATATACCTCGCAGCCTATGATAGGCTTAACCGAGGGGTGCTTGGCAGCATGCTTGAGAAACTCCTTGACGCCGTACATATTGCCGTGGTCGGTAATCGCAACGGCAGGCATGCCGAGTTCTTCGACCCGGTCAAACAACTTGGGCATGGAGGAGAAACCATCAAGGATGGAATACTGGGTGTGTACGTGTAGATGGACAAACGACATAATACACAAAAATAACAAAAAAACGGCTGCCCTAAAAGCCGCCGCGCATATATAAAAAACCGACCGGGGAACCTCTACGACGTCTAGAACAAGTCCGGACGTGTTAACCCCCTGAAGAGGCTTCCCGGTCAGTAAAT
>CAZKRZ010000138.1:0-4332 GCA_964555325.1 uncultured Muribaculaceae bacterium | reverse complement strand
ACTCGGAAAAGCCTACATCGAGGCTTATGACGCAGCCGCAGGCAGCGGTATCGTCGGACTCGGCAAGCAGGAGATCACACTCATGCTCGGCTCCACCAAGCCCACAGCGACAGAGCAGGTAGTTCTCGACGGCAACCAGTACACCAAGGATGTCTTTGCAACATCCAACTATTATTACAATGCCAACAATGTCCTCGCCATGATCGAGGTGAGCAAGCCTTACTACGCAGACGCTCTCGACCAGGCTCTCGCCGCATACAAGCACGCTGCCGAGATTGACACCAAGGGCAGCAAGAAGAAGGACATCGCCGCCGCACTCGCTGACATCTCCAGCAAATTCCAGGCTGACGCTTACACAGCCTACACCCTCGGAGATCTCAAGAATGCAGCAGCCAACTTTGAGAAGGCAGCAGAGACTTCCACTGTCCCTCCTTGCGCCAAGGTTGACACCCTGTCGTTCTACAACGCAGGTTTCATCAATGCACAGGCCGGCAACAACGCAGAAGCCAAGAGGCTCTTCACCAAGTGCCTCAACGACTACAACTACACCAACGACGGTGACGTGTACGCCCGTCTCGCCACTATCGCCGAGCAGGAGGGCGACAAGGCCGCCCAGAAGAAGTATCTCGAGGACGGATTTTCTTCCTATCCCCAGAGCCAGTTCATCCTCATCGGTCTGATCAACTACTATGTATCCAACCACGAGGACACAGGCAGGCTCTTCGAGCTTATCGACGTCGCCAAGAAGAACGAGCCCACCAACGCTTCCCTCCACTATGTCGAGGGCAACATCTACAAGGAGCTCGGTGACACCGACAAGGCTGTCGCAGCATACCGCAGGTGCGCAGAAATCAACCCCGAGTACGAGTACGGCTACATCGGAGAAGGCATAATGTTCTACAACAAGGCTATCGAGATCCAGGATGCAGCATCCAAGGAGCTTGACGACGCCAAGTACATGGCTCTCGTCAAGGACTTCGAGGACGCACTCAAGGCCTGCGTCGATCCTTTCGAGAAAGCATTCGAGATCTGCAAGGACGATGCCCTCAAGGTAAACATCTGCGAGTACCTCAAGAACGCCTGCTACCGTTTCCGCGAGGACGATCCTACTTTCCAGCAGAAATATGACAAGTACGCAGCTATCGTAAGCGCAGGTACTGCACAATAATAACAGAATCCTGCCAGCTCTTGACGAGCCGGCAGGACTCTGCTTGCAAAAAGAAGCGGCCCTGGAATCCCAGAGCCGCTTTTACTTTATCTATACCTGCCGTCAGACTTTCCTGAAAGCGATGCAGGCATTGTGTCCGCCGAATCCGAAAGAGTCGCTCAATCCGAGATCCACCTCCGCATTCACAGCCTTATGGGGCGTATAGTCGAGGTCGCACTCCGGATCGGGCTCACGGAGATTGATTGTCGGAGGGATAACACCCTCGTTCAGAGCAAAGATAGTGGCGATGGCCTCGGCCGCGCCTGTGCCGCCGAACATGTGTCCGTGCATGGACTTGGTGGAACTGATATGGCACTTGCGTGCGTTCTCTTCTCCGAATGCAATCTTGAATGCCTTGGTCTCAGTGCTGTCATTGAGATGCGTACCTGTGCCGTGGGCATTGATATACACCCTGTCGCTGTCCGCATTGTATCCGGCCTCTTCGAGAGCGAGGCTGATGCAACGAGCCTGGGTGGTGCCGTCAGGTCTCGGTGCGGTGGCGTGATAGGCGTCGCAGGTACTGCCGTATCCGACAACTTCCGCATAGATATGGGCGCCGCGGTTGACAGCGTGCTCGTACTCTTCGAGTATCAGTGCGCCTGCACCCTCAGCCATCACGAATCCGCCGCGGTCTGCACTGAACGGACGGCAGGCGGTCTTGGGATCCTCATCGCGGGTCAAGGCACGGGCATTGGCAAAACCCGCTATGCCGAGAGGAACGGCCGCATCGTCGCAACCTCCGGCGATGATGGCATCGAGATAGCCGTGGCGGATGGCGCGATACGCCTCTCCGATACTGTGCGTAGATGTCGCACAAGCCGTGACTATACTAATGCAACTGCCCTCGGCGCCGAACTTTATGGCGATATTGCCGGCAGCCATGTTCTCAATCATTGTAGGGATAAACAGAGGGGATACCCATTTGCCGGAAGGCTCTTCGTTGAACTTGGAGACCTCCTTGCAGATAGTCTCAAAGCCTCCGACGCCGGAGCTGAAATAGACGCCGTAACGGAACGGGTCAATATTCTTGTCGTCACCTGTCGCCACGAGACCGCTGTCCGTCACTGCCTGCCATGCCGCCGCAACCGCATATACGGAGAATTTGTCCTGCTTGCGGATAAAGGGCTTGTCCATGCCGAACTCTTCGGGACGGAAGTCACGGACCTTGCCGGCGATTTTGACGGGAAGTTCGTCTGTAGGGAACTCAGTGATGTAATCGATACCGCAGACACCCTTTTTGAGATTGTCCCAGAATGTCGCGACATCATTGCCTATGGGCGAAAGGACGCCAAGGCCGGTTACTACTACTCTTCTGTTATTCATTTTCATTCCTTTAGGAGGACTGCAAAGTTAATAATTATTTGGTAACTTAGCAGTCTGTGTCATTTATTATGATTGGATTGAAACAAAAGCTGCCTGAGTTCCTGTTGGGCAAGTTCCAGTTGATGGCAACACTGGTGTTCGCCACGCTTTTCGCCATATTGGTACTGATTGTCAGTCTGCCATATTCCAACAATGTATGGTTTGAACTCGGAGGAGGACGTGGATTTCTGCTGACTGTGCTATTCACCGTCATTGCCTTGTGTATCGCCATCATCAGCAAAGTGCTCATGCACGCGATGAGGAACAAGGGGATGCTCGTATGGCATTATATATTGTGGAATATCACGGAGGTACTGGCTATCTGCGGATTCTATATATTGGTGACCAGCGTCGGGGACGCGTACGGCATCATCGACAGGCACGGTGCGCCGTTCGGGAAACTGTTTCTGAGTTCGCTGCGCTACGGATTCGCATCCATAGGCATTCCATACGTCATAGCGGCACTGTATTTCGACATCCTCGACAAGGAGAATACCATACGCATGATCAACTACGGCAATGTCGTCACAGACCAGCCGACCATACCGGAAGAGTCCAACAAGATAGCCCTTTTCGACAACAACGGCACACTGCGGCTGTCTCTGAATGTGGACAGCCTGTACTATTTCGAATCCGATGACAATTATATAAAGGTATGGTACACCGATGAGACCGACACTCTCAAACAATACATGCTCCGGTGCCGCCTGAGAACGGTGGAAGAGAATTTCAGCGACAACGGACTGTTGCGCTGCCACCGCAAATACATCGTGAATCTGACCAAGGTCAGGAGCATCAGAAAAGCCGGGGACACTTATCAGATAGACCTCGGCCGCGAGGGAATCAGTCCCCTCCCCATCTCCAAAACCTACGAGAAATCCATGCTGTCCGCCTACAATTCCAGGCCGGACATAGACAACTGATTACTTACGGCGCCTTCTTGAGGATTTCTTGCGCGAGGTCCTGAGCCTCGAAACGCTCTCCACCACCATCTGGTCGGCGAGAATGGCACGGGCGGCAAGCAGGTCAAATATGACTGCCGCTATGGGGAATACCGCGCTGACGCGGAAAACCACATCGTTGTGCGTGACCGCGAAATCGATGCCTATCATCACCTGCAGGGCGATTGTAAGCAGGGCGGAAAGCACTGCCGTCCTCATCTGGAACACCCGGAAACGGTATGTGGTCAGAGCCAGGACATTGAGCAGGGTGATGACGATAATCATCACGAGATAGAGCACATGTCCGGTATATGTATATACGGTGTCCGGCATGTCAGCCGCACCCGGCACTACAGCCTTGTCAAGAAAGAAGAGCAAACCTACCAGCACGGTAGATGCGAGCAAATATAATGTCTGAATCCTCTGCCACATAAGCGTTGTCTTTTTTAAGGAAACACAAAAATAGGAATTTCCACGATTAAAAACTACCTTTGAAATCTGTACTAACAATAACACATACGATTATGCGTATACCAGAATCCGAATTGATAATCAACGCAGACGGTTCCGTATTCCATCTGCATATCCGCCCCGAACAACTTGCAGACCGTGTAATCCTCGTCGGTGACCCCGGCAGAGTGGAGATGTTCAGACCCCTGTTCGACACTATCGAGTGCGAAGGCGCATCGCGCGAATTCGTCTGGATCACAGGCTGCAAAAACGGAAAACGCGCCACTGCCCTATCTACCGGCATAGGCACGGACAATATCGACATCGTAATGACGGAACTTGACGCCCTTGCAAACATCGACTTCAACACCC
>CAZKRZ010000137.1:1985-4335 GCA_964555325.1 uncultured Muribaculaceae bacterium | reverse complement strand
CGACCGAAAAATACTCCGGTCCGAGCAGAGGAACCAGTTCGACATCCTCCTCATACAATGCCACGCCTGCCTGACGGGAGAGAATCAGCAGCTTGCGCAGGACATCGCGTCCGCTGAGATCAAGTCTCGGATCGGGCTCTGTATAACCGAGTTCCTGTGCCTGCCTGACCACTTGGGCGAATGTCACCCCGTCCGTGCCGCCACGATATGTGGAGAATATGTAATTGAGCGTACCGGAGAGCACCGCCTCCACCTTGTCGATATGGTCACCGCTGTTGAGACTCCTTGTGATGGACTCCAATATCGGCAGGGCTGCGCCAACCGTAGTCTCGTAACGCAGCGTCACCCCGCAACGGACAGCCTCATTCCTCAAGGTCTCATAGAGTTTGTAAGGAGAAGAGAATGATATTTTGTTGCACGCAACGATGGAATACCCGCTCCGGAACAGATTGACATACTTGTAGGCGATGTCGCTGCTCGCCGTGCAGTCCACAAATACGGCATTCTCCAGAGAAATCTCCGCAAGTCTCTCGAAATAAGCGTCATCCGCAGCGCTGCAGCCGCCATCTAAGAGCTCCTTTGCCTTAGAGATGTCCAATCCGTCAATGTCCACGACGAATTTGCGGCTGTTGGACAATCCGCACACCTTAATGCGCTTGCCTGTCCTCCTGGCGATGGACTCCCCCTCCCTGTCGATAATCTCCACGAGCGAGCGTCCTACCGTTCCGAATCCCGCCACAAAGAGATTGATCTGCTTTTCGTAAGACCTGTCAAAGAACTCATCATGTATCTGACGGATGGCATCCTCGACCCTGTCGCTCGACACTACCACAGTGACATTTCGTTCTGACGAACCCTGGGCGACAGCCCTTACCTGGATGCTGTGCCTGCCAAGAGCGGCGAGCATGCGTCCTGTTGTCCCCGTCTTGCCGACCACATCGTCCGCGACAAGGCTCACTATCGAATACCCCGTCTCCACCTTGAGACGATTGAGAATGCCGAGGCTGATTTCGTATTCAAAGCATTTGTCGGCAGCCGCACGGGCCTTTTCCGCATCAGACGCCGCTACCGCAAGACACATGGTATGTACCGAAGAAGCCTGCGTAATCAATATGATATTGATATTCTCACGGCTCAATGCCGCAAACAGACGGCTGCTGAAACCGGGCACTCCCACCATGCCGCTGCCCTCCAGAGAGAGCAGTGCGATGTCATCGCTGTTCGATATGCCTATGATGTCCTCCTTGATGCGCGGAGCCTGCCTTTCTATCAGAGTACCTGGAAGTTCGGGCGCGAAAGTGCTCTTGACATATATGGGAATGCCCTCTGCGACCACCGGCTGAATGGTAGGAGGATATATCACCTTGGCACCGAAATGCGAGAGTTCGAGGGCTGCGCGGTAAGATATATGGCTGATAGTACGGGCAGACGGCACGGTCTTGGGATTTGCCGTCATCATACCCGGGACATCCGTCCAAATCTCCAGCAGACGGGCCTTGAGCGCGACCGCCAGCAGAGACGCCGTATAGTCGGAACCGCCACGCCCGAGAGTCGTCGTGCGTCCAAGTTCGTCAGACGCCACAAAACCGGGGACAATGAAAAGGTTCACTATGGGATTGTCCTCCACGGCGTCAGCCATATTGGCAAATGTCGCGGCGGTGTCCACCTCGTTCTTGCCCCCGACGTATGATGTCCTGATTATATTCCTGGCATCCAGCCATTTGGTGGCTATGCCCATACTTGCAAACTTGGTGGCTATAATCCTACTCGACAGCAGTTCGCCAGTTCCCTGAATGGCATCGAGACTCGTCGCGCTGAGTTCTCCGAGCAGATACACGCCCTTTGCAATCGAGCGCAGCGAATCAAACTCCCGGTCACATACTTCGAGCGACTCTTCGTGTTTCTCTATCGGCAACAGCGAATGTATTATATTATGATGTGCCTCCTGCAAGCCGTCTATCAGGGGGAGGTAACTCTCGTCGCGCGCAGCGGCACGGCGTCCCACCTCTATAAGGGTATTGGTACAACCGCTGATGGCAGAAAACACTGCCACGGTACGGTCCCTGTCTGCAGCGGCAGCCACTATATCAGCCACCCTGCCTATCATCTGTGCATCGGCAACGGAAGTGCCGCCGAACTTAAGTACTTGCATATCTGTTAAATATATTTTCCCAATATCTCCGAGAGCTGCTCCGCCTCCAACAGGAAGCCGTCATGCCCGAAACGGGAAGTTATCTGATAATAATCCGCTCCTGCAACCGCGTCTGCAATGCGTCTGACCTCTTCGGGAGGGAAGATGCAGTCGCTGTCTATCGACACGACCACTGTACGGGCCTTGACAAGCGAAAGG
>CAZKRZ010000137.1:0-1975 GCA_964555325.1 uncultured Muribaculaceae bacterium | reverse complement strand
GCGGTCTCTTCGCCTCCGCGTCCGCGTCCGACATTCTGACTGTCCACCGCATCCGCGAGATAATAATAACTGTAGGCGTCAAAGCGGTCCGCGAGTTTTTTGCCCTGGTGCCGCTGATAGGACCCTGCCCGGGCTGCGAACATCGTGTCCGGATCCGCATCCTGTTGCGTCAGGACATATCCGTCCCGGCTCCTGTAAGACAGCATCGCTATGGCACGGGCGCAGCGTAATCCTGCTTCCCCACCTTTGAGGTCTTTCGCTTCGCGGAATGTCGGATCGGCCTCCAAAGCCATTCTCTGGGACTCCTCAAAGGCACTCAGATACGGACTGACCCTCGGCGAGGTCGCCATAAAGGCTGCCGTGCTGATGACATCCGGAGCCATTATCGACCACTCCAGCGCATGGAAGCCGCCTATCGAAGAGCCGACGAGCAGATCCACCGACTGAATGCCGAGATGCTGCCTGACAATTTCGAATGTCCTGGCGACATCCCGCACCGTCACCCTCGGGAATGAAAAGAAATAAGGTCTCCCGCTGTCCGGGTCTTCACTTGCCGGTCCGGAAGAGCCGTAAGGCGAAGCCAATTCATTCACGCATACCACGAAAAAGCGATCAGTATCAAAGAGTTTCCCAGGGCCTACCATCTCCGGCCACCAGTCTTCCGCATCGGAATTTGCGGTCAGCGCGTGGCATATCCAGACGACCTTGTCTCCGGCCTTGTATTCCCTCGGAGAGGTATGGTATACTATTTCGATTCCGGGCAGGCTGCCGCCGGCCTCGAAATCAAATCTTTCCCCGTATTTGAGACTATGTTTCTGCATTCTGTCAGGCGCGGTCGGATTGAGGATAATGCAGATTGTCCGGCGTTATCTGCTCGAGCACCTCATGGAGGTATTTGGCGGACTCCCATTTGGCCATAGGCAGGTCATGCAGGAGCCAGTTGCCGCAGTCTTGCGGTGCCGCTCCGGGGATTTTCCCCTCATACTCCGCGACAAACGCGAATGTCTCACGCATCAGAGGCACTATGTCCTCCGACTCCAGGTCACCGCGCATCAGCAAATAATTGCCTGTCAGACAGCCCATAGGCCCCCAATAGACTATACGCTCGCCCCACACCGGATGGCTACGCAGGAATGTCGCCGCCAGATGTTCTATCGTATGGATAGCCCCCTGTCCGAGAGCAGGCTCACGGTTAGGCTCTTTCATACGTATATCGAATGTGGTCACCGTATCTCCCCCGACGGAGTCTTTGCGGGAGACATAGATTCCTCTCAGCAAATGCAGGTGATCAATGGTAAAACTCGGTATCTTATTCATAACTATTTATCTTTCTGTTATTTATCCGCGAGCAGAGAAAAGCGCCGCAGTCTCCGCAGTACGCAACTGTTCCAACAGCGCCTTGAGCGCGGCGAACGAATTCTCGGAAATGTCGCGCCAGAATCCTTCGTAAGTCTCCGTGTGCGCCCCTGCCACATCACTGACAACCCTCATGCACAGAAACGGCACATTGTACACATGGCAGACATGAGCAATGGCCGCTGACTCCATATCGCAGGCTATCGCGTCCGGATACAGCCCCATGATACGCTCCTCGGATGCACTGTTGTCCACAAACTCGTCCCCTCCGGCTATCAGACCGAAATGGACGGCGCCTCCCGGCAAATGTCCCAAGGCCTCACCGGCGGCATGACCCGCACCGACAGGCATTCCTTTACATGCCTCACGTGCCGCATAGACGAGCCTCGTATCGGCATCGAAACGCGGAGGTAATCCTTGCACTTGCCCACGGGCATTGCCCTCACCGCACCAAACATCATGGTATGCGACACTCGTACCTACCACTATATCCCCTGCTTTCAGAACAGGGCTGAGACCTCCGCCGACTCCGCTGTTGATGATGCAGTCGGGACGGTCCTTCAATATCATTTCCGTCGCTGTCATGGCTGCATTGACCTTGCCTATGCCGGCGAGCCTA
>CAZKRZ010000136.1:0-4353 GCA_964555325.1 uncultured Muribaculaceae bacterium | reverse complement strand
CATATATGCAGGATTACGGATATATACGCGTCGCGGCGGCAACTCCGAGAGTGTACCTCGCAGACACACGCAAGAATGCAGACGAGATAATAAGGCTATGCAATGACGCGGCAGGCAGACAGCCGTCTGTCATCGTATTCCCGGAACTGTGCGTAACGGGATACAGTTGCGGCGACCTCTTCGCCCAGACTCCCCTGCTGGAGGGCGCGGAGAATGCCGTGGAGGAGATTGCGCGACGCACCGCAGAAATCTATGCGATGATAGCCGTAGGAGCGCCGGTACGCTGTCTCGGCCGCCTGTACAATTGTGCGGTAATCATACGGCACGGCAAGATAATGGGCATAGTGCCCAAGGAATATATCCCCGGCAACGGGGAGTTTTACGAATACCGCTGGTTCGAGTCTGGGGCTTCGCTGGCAGGACGCGGTGAGCAGGTCCGCTTTGCTGGACAGACCGCGGTCATCGACCCGAGGCAGCTCTTTCGCATAGGCAGGGCCACTGTCGCTGCCGAAATATGCGAAGACCTGTGGACTCCGGTCCCTCCGTGCACATACGCAGCACTCGCAAGCGCCGATGTCATCATCAATCTGTCAGCAAGCAATGAATCCCTGAAAAAGCACGAATACCGCAAGTCTCTCGTATGCTCCACAGCATCCAGACTGACAGCGGCTTACGTATACTGCTCGTGCGGATACGGCGAGTCCACCCAGGATCTGGTATGGGGCGGTTCGTCTCTGATATGCGACGACGGTGCTCTGCTCGCGGAGAACGGCAGGTTCGCCACGGAGAGTTCGATAATCTATGCCGACATCGATGTCGAGCGCATTGAGGGCAGCCGCAGACGCAACAATAATTTCCGCGACTGCAATGCTTCCGAGCTTGTCTTTGGGAGCGTAAACTGCGGAGACAGCGTGGCGACGGATTTCGAGGCGCAGCTCCTGCGGCCCGTCGAGGCACATCCTTTTGTGCCGGAGGGCGATGAACTGGCGGCACGGTGCCGGGAAATCCTGGATATGCAGGTAATCGGCCTGATGACAAGGCTGGAACATATATGTTGCAAATCCTTGGTGATAGGCATTTCCGGCGGTCTTGATTCTACGCTGGCCCTGTTGGTGAGTGTGATCGCCTGCGACAGGCTCGGATGGGGGCGCGACAGGATTATCGGTGTCACGATGCCGGGATTTGGCACCTCGGGGCGCACACACGGCAACGCCGTCGCCCTCATGGAGAGGCTCGGCGTGAGCATGCGTGAAATATCCATAGCGGAGGCTGCCGCAATGCACCTGCGTGACATCGGGCACCCGATAGAGGTGCACGATACGACTTATGAGAATGCGCAGGCGCGCGAGCGCACGCAAGTGCTGATGGACGTTGCCGGCGATACCGGCGGCATCGTCATCGGGACAGGGGACCTGTCCGAGCTCGCGCTGGGCTGGTGCACCTACAATGGAGACCACATGTCCATGTACGGAGTGAATGCATCTGTGCCCAAGACCCTTGTCAAGGCATTGGTAGCATGGGCCGCGGACGAGCATTTCGCCGATGTGGCGGAGATTCTCAAGGATATAGTGGCGACTCCGGTCAGCCCGGAACTCATTCCACCGGAAGGTGACGGCAGCATCAGCCAGGTGACGGAGGATATTGTAGGACCGTACGAGCTGCATGATTTCTACCTGTATCATATACTGCGTTGGGGCTGCACGCCTGCCAAAGTGGTGATGCTCGCATGCAAGGCTTTCAACGGGGTTTACGACAAGGCGACGATAGTCAAGTGGTTACGCGTATTCTGCAAGCGCTTTTTCTCCCAGCAGTTCAAGAGGTCCTGCATGCCGGACGGGCCAAAGGTAGGGTCCGTGAGCCTCTCCCCGAGAGGAGATCTGCGCATGCCCTCGGATGCATCGGCGGCATTGTGGACAGCGGAAATAGATAACATCAGCATTTAAATATAGTAGTGTATCTTTATGAGCAGCAATTTGAGATTCGAGGTGGTACAGCACGCCTTCACCAAGAAGGCAGTTCCTTTCAATACTCCGGACAAAATGCCATCGGAGTACTTCGGAGAACTCGTATTCAACCGGGACAAGATGCGCAAGTATCTCGATCCGGACACTTACAACGCCCTGACGGGGTGTATTGATGAGGGCCGACCGCTTGACCGTCAGACAGCGGACAAAGTGGCGCAAGGCATGAAGACATGGGCTCTCGCTCATGGAGTGACCCATGTCACGCATTGGTTCCAGCCGCTCTCGGATGTGACTGCGGAGAAACACGACTCCCTGCTCGAGTACGACGGCAAGGGAGGACTGATAGAGACTTTCGACGGCCGTTCACTCAGCCAGCAGGAGCCGGACGCATCGTCATTCCCGAGCGGAGGCCTGCGTGCTACTTTCGAGGCGCGTGGCTACACCGCATGGGATCCGACTTCGCCGGTGTTTATCCAGGATGATACGCTCTGTATCCCGACCGTATTCATTTCCTACACGGGAGAGGCTCTCGACTACAAGACTCCGCTCAAGCGCGCACTCAAGGCCGTGAGCGACGCTTCCGTGCCCATCTGCAAGATGTTCGACCCCAAGGTGGAGAAAGTATGGTGCTATCTGGGCTGGGAGCAGGAGTATTTCCTCGTGGACGAGGATTTGTATGCGGCACGCCCTGACCTCGTGCTCACCGGCAGGACACTGATGGGGCACGCTTCTTCCAAGAACCAGCAGCTGGATGACCATTATTTCGGTGCGATTCCCAGCCGAGTGGCGGCATTCATGCGCGAACTCGAAGTAGAGGGGCTCAAGCACGGCATTCCCATCAAGACACGCCACAACGAGGTTGCACCCAACCAGTTCGAACTCGCGCCGATATTCGGGGAAGCCAACCTCGCGAACGACCAGAACCAGCTGATAATGAATCTCATGGGCACTATCGCCCGCAAGCACGGATTTGTAGTGCTCCTGCACGAGAAGCCTTTCGAGGGCATCAACGGCTCCGGCAAGCACAACAACTGGTCTCTCGGCACTGACAGAGGCACAATGCTGCTCGCTCCCGGCAAGGACGCCAAGGGCAATCTCCAGTTCATCACTTTCTTTGTGAATGTGCTGGCTGCCGTCCAGAAGCACAACGGCTTGCTCAAGGCCTCTATCGCGAGCGCTACCAACGCACACAGGCTCGGCGCCAATGAGGCTCCCCCTGCCATCATTTCCGCATTCCTCGGCAGGGCGATGACCGGGGTATTGCGCAAGTTGCTTGAAGTCCCCTCCGGCACTCCCATCGAGATTGCAGGCAAGAAAGGCAAATCCGTAGGACTGGTGGAGATACCGGAACTTTTCATTGACAACACAGACCGCAACCGCACTTCCCCGTTTGCATTTACCGGCAACCGCTTTGAATTCCGCGCTGTAGGCTCGAGCGCAAACTGCGCCGGAGCGATGACGACTCTCAACGCCGCCGTTGCTGACCAGCTCGTTGCATTCAAGGCTGAGGTGGACAAGGCCATTGCCGCAGGTGCGGACAAATATGTCGCTATAATGGACACGCTCAAGCCCATTATCAAGGATGTCCTCGATGTCGTCTGCTTTGACGGCAACGGATACAGCCAGGAGTGGGACGAGGAAGCAAAGAGACGCGGACTTGACACGGAGAGCAATGTGCCGGCGATGTTCCTGCAGTTCACGACACCGGAGTCTATAGATATGTTCACACGCACGGGGGTCTATTCCCGTACCGAACTGGATGCGCGCAATGAGGTCAAATGGGAGACCTACAGCAAGAAGGTCCAGATTGAGGCGAGGGTACTCGGACGCATGGCGACCAACCACATTATCCCCGTGGCTCTTGCCTACAAGTCCAAGCTGCTGAAAGAAGTGGCTCTCACCAAGGAGGTAATGCCGGACAGCTACCAGGAGATTTGCGCTCCCGAGTTGGAAATCATCACCAAGGTATCCGCCCTCATCAAGGATGTGCAGACTCGGACCGAGGCCATGCGACAGGCTCGCAAAAAGGCCAACGCCATCACGGACGAATACCACAAGGCTCTCGCCTACTATGAGATAGCGGAATCGCTGTTCGCCATCCGACGGCCGATAGACAAGCTCGAGGAGATAGTGGACAACGACATGTGGCCGCTACCCAAGTACAGGGAACTCCTCTTCATCAGCTAAACCAGCGCAGGGGACTGTCTGACCGCATATTAACCGCAAAATTGCCGCACAACATTATAACTGTTATGCGGCAATAACTATGTGTGTATTCTTTCAGCCTATCGTAGTTTTTCGATTTCGTCGATTGACAGGCCGGTAATGTCGGCAATATCTTCAGCCGCATAGCTCTTGGCGAGCATATTCTTCGCTAGATTTTCACGCT
>CAZKRZ010000135.1:0-4454 GCA_964555325.1 uncultured Muribaculaceae bacterium | reverse complement strand
GCAGACAGCGAAATCCTCAGGCAGCACTTCATAAATGCCGAAACGCTCCATCTTGTCGATGTCTCCGGCGAGACATGCCTTGATGAGATAGAGAGGATAGATGTCCATAGGGAACACCTTTGCATAGTAGCCGTCGGACATGACGAATGCCCTCGGACCTCCGTGCAGGTTGGTGTCCATGTCATATTTGCGCTTGCCGAGCAGCGGCTTGAGGCACCAGTTGAAATAGGTGTGGTCGCTGCTGTACTGGTTGAACCTGAACGGGCGTGCCCATCCGAACCATTCTTCGTCGCGGCCTTCCTTGACGATGGAAACCTGATTGTCCGCCCATCCGAGGTAGCCTTCTACACCGACATTCTTGCCGGAGAGGACGTCCCCACTGATGACGCGGATCTGGTCCGTAGCATTGCCGTAGTACGATGCGAGATTCGACATCGGCATTCCGGGAATGGTCTCGATGTATGAGGGCTCGTTTGCCGCAGGACCTGCGACAGCGACTTTGCGCAGCAGGTTCAGCTGTCCCTGCTTGAACAGGCGTCCTACCGCGATGAGCAGGGCAGGGGAGATCGTCCATACAGTCTCACCCTTGCGGATGGGGGAGATATGGCTGATCTGCACACCCACATTGCCTGCAGGGTGCTTGCCTGTAAAGGAATGCATCTGGGCGTTCTTGAGCCCGCTGAAACGGTTGCCGCATTTGCCGCAGTAGCTGACGTGTACCGGAGCGATCTTGGACAGAGCGTCGATACCTGCCTGGAGCATGTCGAGTTCGTTGCCGTAGGCAAACTCGCACTCGGGCGCGAGCGGGGCAGTGGAGAACGTGGATACAAAAATGCCCTTGGGCTGCACCGCGGGGTCCGCGATTATGCCGTAGGGCCTCTGGATGAGAGAAAGCCACAAGCCGCTCTGCAGGAGCGCGCTCTTGACTTCTTCCTGAGTGAGGGATGCTGCGTCCTTGACGCCGAAATCCACATGCTCCTGCTGGGCGTCTGCCTCCACGAGCACTGCGAGCAACCTCCTCTTTTCGCCCCTGACTACAGACTTGACCGTACCGCTGACGGGAGAAGTCGCAAGAATGTCAGGATTCTTTTTGTCCGACATGACGGGAGATCCGGCAAGCACCTTTGCCCCTTCCTTTACGAGCAGCCTCGGGGTGAAACCCTTGAAACTCTCCGGCTGGATGGCAACGATGTCCGGCATCACCAATCTTGAGACGACGGGGGCCGCTGCACCGCTGATCGGCACATTCAACCCCTTTTTCAAATTGATGTTGGTTGACATTATCGTTTGATATTAGTAGATGCTAATTTTCAGTGCGCGAATTTAATCATTTTTGCTGTAAATAGCCATAGCACATTACTCTGCTTTCATCTTCGCGTATTTGAAAAGAATGGTTTTCTCCCCGAAACGGTCGAATACGATTGTGGCGCGGCATTCGGGATGTTCTCCGGTAATGCCTTTTATTATGCCCGGGCCGAAGCGGTTGTGTATGATGCGCTGCCCGACGCGGAAAGATTCCATCGGATCAGCCTTGAAACCGGGGTCTGCCGGCGGAGGAGTGCTGCGCTTGATGATTGTCGCATTCTCTTGAATAGTAGGGCGTTTAGGGTCCATTTTGCTATATCGTATGTCTGATGGCTTGCGAGGCTCGTACCGGACTTCGGACGATGCCGCGTAACTGCTGCCGGGGTGGCGGAATCTGCTGCCTCCTGCGCCTCTCTGCGCTCCACCGCCGCCATATTGGGAACGCTGCCCTCCACTGCCATACTGCGGTCTCTGTCCTCCGCGGTAGTCGCTGTAACCGCCGGTGGAATGCCCGAATCCTCCTCCGAAGCCCCTAAAAGACGCTCCGTCATCGTAGTCCTCTTCAGAGAGCGGATTCTCTATATAACGGCTGTCGATTTCCTTGATGAAACGGCTCGGCGGATTGGAAGAATGCTGCCCGTTGCGCATCCTCGTCTGCGCGAATGACAGGGCAATGCTCTTCCCTGCACGCGTGAGGGCGACATAAAACAGACGCCTTTCCTCCTCGATGTCGGCAGGGGAGGCGAGCATGCCTCCGCTCGGGAACAGGTTCTCTTCCATTCCGGTGACGAAGACATACGGGTATTCGAGTCCCTTGGCGGAGTGTACCGTCATCAGGGAGACTTTGTTGTTGCCGTCCTCTTCGTCCTCCTCGACATCTACATTGCTGAGCAATGCCGCATTCTCCAGGAATTCGTCCATAGTGATGAGCGGCATGGCGGTGTATCCGTCCCCGTCTTCCATTTCCTCGGCAATCTCTTCGCGCCGGTCTTCGATAAAGGAAGTGACGGAGTTGAGCAGTTCCTCGATATTCGCGAACCGCGCCTGGCCTTCGATGCTGCTGTCATTCTTGTAGAATGCGAACAGGGAATCGGAATCCGGAGTGTGCGCGTTTGCGATCTTGAGAGCAAGTTCGTCAGCCAGTGTGCTGCGGACCTCAGATGCGAGTTTGTCTATCATCGCGCAGAATGCCCGTATCTTGCGTATGCCGGCTTCGCGCAGGCCGAAGTCTGCCAGCGTGTCTGTCGCCGCAACCTTGAACAGACTCGTGCCTGCGGCTCTTGCCGCTGCCTCCAATGCCTGAATGCTGGTGTCACCTATGCCTCTGGCAGGCTTGTTTACTATTCGCTTGAATGATTCATCGTCCCCGGGATTGACGACGAGTTTGAAATACGCCATCAGATCCTTGACCTCTGCCCTCTCAAAGAACGAATTGCCGGAATAGATGACATACGGTATATTGCGGCTCCGGAGGCTTTCCTCCAAGATTCTGGACTGTGAATTGGTACGGTACAGTATTGCGAAGTCCCGGTACGCGGCGAAATCCTTGTGCATGCGCTCGGTGATTGCATGCACGATAGAGACGGCCTCGTCCTTCTCCGTATAGGCCTTGATCAGACGGATATGTTCGCCCTCATCCCCCTCGGAGAAGCATTCGTTGGGAATGCGCCCCTCATTGTGGGCAATCAGCGAATTGGCTGCATTCACGATTGTCTGTGTAGAGCGGTAATTGCGCTCCAGCCTGAATGTGCGGCAGGCGGGGTAGTCCTTCTTGAAATTGAGTATGTTCTCGATTTTCGCTCCGCGGAATGCGTAGATGGACTGCGAGTCGTCGCCGACCACGCAGATGTTCTTGCGGAACTGGGATAACTTGCGCAGGATGAGGTACTGGGAGTAGTTGGTATCCTGGTACTCGTCCACCATTATATAGTCGTATCGCGAGGCTATGCTGTCCAGCGCCTCGGGCTTGTCGCGCAGCAGGATATTCATGTTGAGCAGGATGTCATCGAAATCCATGACTCCAGATTCCTTGCATTTCCTTGCGTACAGGCTGTAGACATCGCAGATTTTCGGACGCCTCGACTTGGTGTCCGTCGCGATGGCCGCGTTGTTGTTTCGGTATGCTTCGGCGGTGACGAAGTTGTTTTTCGCCATGGAGATGCGTCCGAGCACTTCGCGTGGCTTGTAGACCTTGTCATCCAGTCCCAATTCCTTGATGCAAGCCTTGATTGAGCTGGTGGAATCTCCCTGGTCGTATATCGTGAAACTCTGCGGATAGCCCAAGTCACCCGAATACTCTCTCAGAAAACGGATGAATACAGAGTGGAATGTCCCCATGCATAGGCGTCTCGCCTTGCGCTCTCCTACCATCAATGCGATACGGGATTTCATCTCGGCGGCTGCTTTCTTGGTGAAAGTCAGCGCCATGACCCTGTCCGCCGCAGTGCCTTTGGCGAGAATGTTGGCTATCCTGCAGGTGAGCACCTTGGTCTTGCCCGAACCGGCTCCGGCCACTATGAGCACCGGCCCCTCCGTACATTCGACAGCGGCTCTCTGCTCGCTGTTCAACCCCTCTAATATAGTGTCTGTACCGTTCTCTGTCATGTCGTCAATAAATTCTTTTCTGATTCAATCCCGGGTGCATAGGGAAACATCCGCGAAAATACTAAAAAAATATGTACCTTTACGCGATTTTTGTCACGTAATAAAAGATGTCTTTTATGAGATACTCCTTTATATCTTTGGCGGCGGCCATGTGTTTGGCGGCCTCGTGTGCGGCTCCGAAAGAGGTCGCATATTTCCAGAATGCCGCGGATAATTCGCTGCAGTACAATGTACCCACGACAGGAGCCATAACACTGCGTCCCGAAGATAAGATCGGCATTATCGTGAACACGAGGGACCCGCAGCTGACGACCTTGTTCAACCTGCCTTACATAGCCAACCGTCTCGGTTCGACAACGGATGCGAGGAGCGCCGGCAACAACAGTACAGGTGTCCTCGGCTATACAGTTGACAGCAACGGCGACATTGATTTCCCCATCGTCGGCAAACTCCATGTGGCGGGACTGCAGCGCAGTGAGGTTGCGGATTGTGTCAAGGAGGCTCTTCTGAGCCGCAGCCTGGTCAAGGACCCCGTGGTTACGGTC
>CAZKRZ010000134.1:0-4496 GCA_964555325.1 uncultured Muribaculaceae bacterium | reverse complement strand
AGGTCCTTCTGCAAGTTGTTCAGCGAAGTCTTGTTGTATTGAAACCTGATAGCCATTTCACGACAGCATTATCCCTGTGCGGGCCAGTATTTGTCAATGAGAGCCTGCTTGATACCGGTCTCCGCCGGGCTGAAATGCTTGGAGAATATCTCCCATGCCGTATCCAGCATCTCCGTCACGCTGATATTCACATCGATGGCGAGCAGCCTCGTGGCATACTCCTTGGCATACTCCAGGCACCTCAGATCATAGTCAGACAGGTCGAAACCGTTCTCCTGCTTGGTCTTGGCATTCTGCGCGTCAGCATAGAGGCGCACGCCGGCATTCATCACCTGGCTGTGGTCCTCGCGCGTCTTCTTGCCCTGCACGAGTTGCTTCAGACGGCTCAGAGACCTGAAAGGATCCACGATGACCTTACCCGTATCCGTGTCGGCACGCAGGAACAGCTGTCCCTCCGTGATATATCCTGTGTTGTCCGGGATGGCGTGGGTGATGTCTCCGTCATTGAGAGTCGTCACGGCTATAATCGTAATCGAGCCTCCGTCAGGCAATTGCACCGCCTTTTCGTAAATCTTCGCGAGGTCGGAATAAAGCGAACCCGGCATAGAGTCCTTGGACGGAATCTGGTCCATACGGTTGGACACGATACTGAGCGCGTCGGCATACAGGGTCATGTCCGTGAGCAGCACCAGCACCTTTTCATTCTTGTCCACGGCGAAATACTCTGCCGCTGTAAGAGCCATGTCCGGTATCAAGAGTCGCTCCACGGGAGGCTCCTCGGTGGTGTTGACGAACGATACGATTCTGTCCAGCGCGCCTGCATTCTCAAACGCATTCTTGTAGAACAGATAATCATCGTTGGTCAGTCCCATACCGCCCAGGATAATCTTGTCCACATCGGCCCTCAGCGCTACATCTGCCATGACCTGGTTGTACGGCTGGTCGGGATCGGCGTAGAAAGGAATCTTCTGTCCCGATACGAGGGTGTTGTTGAGGTCGATACCGGCGATACCCGTAGGAATCAGCTCCGACGGCTGGCGTCTCTTGTACGGATTCACCGAAGGACCGCCAATCTCGCGTACCTCGCCCTCTACCTCCGGACCGCCGTCGATAGGGGAGCCGTAGGCGTTGAAGAATCGTCCTGCGAGTTGTTCCGAGACCTTGAGTGTCGGAGGATTGCCCATGAATGCGACTTCCGCGTCAGTGGCAATGCCCTCTGTACCTGCGAATACCTGCATCGTCACCATGTCGCCCTTGGTCTTGACGACCTGCGCGAGACGACCGCCCACTGTGGCGAGCTCGTCGTTGGAGGCACCGCCTGCCTTGAGTGTCACCGTCGCCTTGGTGATGCCGTCCAGCTTTGTATATATCTTGCTGTAAACTTTATCTGCCATTGTCTGAAATGAGTTTGTCCACCTGTGCGTGGTATTTGTCGAAATCCGCGCTCTTGAACTCTGCATAGTTCATCTGGCGCAGGGCGTTGATGAGATTCTTGAAATATGTGCGGCATTCCTGCCAGTCGTCAAATACGAATTTCCTGTCGCAGATCTCGAGAATCAGGTCGAGCATATATTTCTGCCTCTCAATGGGGCAGGAGGCGTCCACCTTGTCAAAGGCATCCTGCTGCAGGAATGCGTAGTCGATGATCTCGCTCTTCCAGAACGCCTCATGATAACTCATAGGTACGCCGTCGTCGCCGAGGATGTTAATCTGGTCGCTCATCTCCTTGCC
Organism: uncultured Muribaculaceae bacterium; assembly: GCA_964555325.1. Classification (GTDB taxonomy): domain Bacteria; phylum Bacteroidota; class Bacteroidia; order Bacteroidales; family UBA932; genus Cryptobacteroides. The sequence goes on along the minus strand of CAZKRZ010000134.1, from coordinate 2,765 downwards.
TCGTCTGACGATGACCTTGGCGCGGCTGACCTTGTCGCACCAGCCGTTCTCCACTTTCTCATCGAGGTAGGATATGATTTCGGGATATTCGAGATATTTGGAATAAGAATCCGTAGGATTGACAGCGGGATACCTCTTCTGGTCGGCGCGGTTCTGCTCGAGGGCGTAGAAGCAGCGGGCTGCTTTCTTTGTCGCCTCCGTGACAGGCTCCTTGAGGTTACCGCCGGCAGGGGAGACCGTTCCGATGAATGTGACCGCGCCTGTCTCTCCGTTGTTCAGAACGACCATGCCTGCGCGGGCGTAGAACGAAGATATGATGGATGACAGGTCCACGGGGAAAGCGTCTTGACCGGGGAGTTCCTCCATACGGTTGGACATCTCACGCAGGGCCTGTGCCCATCTGGATGTCGAGTCTGCAAGCAGCAGACACCTCAGTCCCATGGCGCGGTAGTATTCCGCTATGGTCATGGCTGTATAGACGGAAGCCTCTCGTGCCGCGACGGGCATGTTGGAGGTGTTGCAGATGATGACAGTACGCTCCATCAGTTTATGCCCGGTGCGGGGGTCATCCAATTCGGGATATTCCGTGAATATTTCCACGACCTCGTTGGCACGCTCGCCGCACGCCGCCATGATGACGACATCGGCCTCGCCCTGCTTGGCGATTGCGTGCTGGAGGACAGTCTTGCCGCAGCCGAAAGGTCCGGGGATAAATCCTGTGCCGCCCTCGGCTATAGGGTTGAATGTATCTATGACGCGGACTCCGGTCTCCATGATTCCGCACGGTCTCGGCTTCTCACGATATGCTCTCACGGCGACCTTGACAGGCCATTTCTGTGTCATGGTCACCTCGTGGTCGTTGCCCTCGGCGTCTGTCAGCACTGCGATGACGGTGTCCACATTGTACGCACCGGCGTCCACGATGCTCTTGACGCTGTATTCTCCCTTGAATGAGAACGGGACCATAATCTTGTGAGGCAACCATCCCTCTTTGACTTCTCCGAGCCAGTCGGCTGCCGCAACCTTGTCACCCACATGGGCGATGGGCTTGAAATCCCAGGTCTTGACCCTGTTTATGGGATCTGTGTATTCGCCTCTCTTGAGGAATACGCCCTCCATGGTCGTGAGGTCATTCTGCAGACCGTCGTAGATGCCGGACAGCAGACCGGGACCGAGTGTGACTTCGAGCATCCTGCCGAGGAACTCAACCTTGTCACCGTTCTTGAGCCGCCTGGTGCTTTCAAATACCTGGACGGAAGCCTTGTTGCCGTTCACCTTGATGACCTCGGCGAGGACTTGGGTATCTCCTATGGTGATGTAGCACAGTTCGTTCTCCGCCACCGTGCCTTGGAACTCGACAGTGACGAGGTTGGAGACTATGCCCACTACCTTTCCTATAGTACTCATATATGGTTGTTTTGTTTTAGCTGTTGAACTTCACTTCTCCGTATGTGCCGCGGATGTTGCTTATCAGTCGCGAGAACATCTCCTTGCCTGTGGCGTCATCGAGCCTGAGCCATCTCTCCACAATGTGCAGTTTGGCGATGAATGCGAGCACGGCATCGATAGAGAACAGTTCCGTGACCGTGGCTGCGTCTATCATCTCCCAATACGCATCGTCGATGCTCTTCTCCCTGCGGAGCAAGTCGTTGTCCTTGAATATGTTTTCTGCAAGGCTCCTGGTCTCCTCATCCGCTTCGAAACCCTCAAGGCTGATTACGTCAAGTCCTGCCTGCCGTCCGAGAGCGTTGTTGAGAAACTCCGCCTTGACATTCCGCAGGGTCAAGTCAAATCTGAAATATGTCTTGAGGAAAGCGCTGTGTTGAGAAAGTGCGCCCCGATAGAAATCCGCGTCTATATCCTCTCCCCAGCATCTGCGCAAGATGCCTATCAGAGCCTTGTCGCGATCCGAACACAGCTCCGAAATCTCATCGATAATCTCATCCTCAGACATGCCGGACAGACCTTTGCCGTCCTTGTCGAGGATGGGGAGAGATGCGATGATATATTCGTAATTGCCCATCAGCCGAACAATATCTTGCCGGTAGTAGGTCTGAGATAGGCGGCTATCAGTGATTTGAGAGTCTCATCGGAGAAACTGATGAAATATCCGCCGTCCTTGGGGGCAATGTTGAATCCGCCTGCGATTTTCTTGGAAAACTCTGCCTTGACCTCGTGTTTCAGAACCTTGGACAGCTCTCCATTGACGAAAGGCTCGAGCTCGGCTCTGAGTTTCTCGGGCAATATCAGTTCGATGTCGGTGGCTTCCTGTGCAGAGAAACGCTCGGCTACAGTGCGGATGATTTCCTTGATGAATGTGCTGTCCTCCAGACACTCCGTCACCTTGTCGCTGCCTGTTTTCGCTACAATCAGATTCTGAATGTCCGTCTTGATGGACTGGATTGCCTGGTTGCCTGCGATACGGATGTCGCCCTCGGCCTTGGCCTTGATGTCAGCGGCGTCTTTCTCCGCCTTTGCAGTCATTGCTGCGGCTTCCGCCTTGGCTTTGGCTATGATTTCTGCAGCCTCTTCCTTGGCTTGGCTGATGAGGCGCTCGCCTTCCTCCTGTCCCTTGGAGAGTCCCTCCCGGTAGAGTTTGTCGGTCAGTTCCTGTATTTTGTCTTGCATATTCTGGTTATTATTTTGTTATTGTCCATGTGTGCTGCATGGCATCGGCAAATCAGCAAATTCTTTGCCATCCGCCGCCCATGTTGGGGATATTATCCCAATATACTTAGCAGCAATCCGGCTGCCACGGCGGAGCC
>CAZKRZ010000133.1:0-4608 GCA_964555325.1 uncultured Muribaculaceae bacterium | reverse complement strand
TGAGCCTCGTGGAGGATGCTGACATTGCCCAGTTTGATTACAATATCACTTCTTCGTTCAATTCGGTGTCGGGTGTGTCGAAGTACTCCGCCACGCAGGTTGGCAAGATGCTTGCCGGCAAGCAGGTGGCTGTCAGTCCTTTCTACAGGGAATTGTCCTGCGGATTCTCGGGCTTTGCGACACGCAAGGATCTTGAGACTGCTTTCCAGCTCCTCTATCTGAACTATACCGATCCCCGTTTCGACCAGACAGAGTACGACAATGCCATCAAGTCTATCGCATCCGTACTGCCCAATATCGAGTCTACGCCCGATTTTATTCTGCAGAAAGAGGTCGCATCTGTCCTGTACAATGACCACCCTCGCGAGAAAGTCATTTCCAGCGAGACCCTCGAGGCCGCTTCTATGCAGAAGATGGAGAATATCGTCCGTAATGTCCTGTACAAGGATGCAGCCGGTGTGATTGTATTCGTGGTCGGTGATTTTGACATCGCTGCTGTCAAGCCTCTGGTGGAGAAGTATGTCGGCAGCCTGCCCAAGGGCAAGCATCCTACAGAATGGAAGGACAGAGGTGTGTATGTCACGGATGAGCCTGTGACCGATGACTTCAAAGTGGCTATGGCAACTCCCAAGGTGACTGTCGTCCAGGCATTCAAGAACAATAGGGAGTTCTCCGTGGAGAGGCAACTCAGTTATTCTGCCATGAGTTATATCCTCGATATGATATATGTGTCTACACTGAGAGAGGAAGAGGGCGGTACTTATGGCGCAAGTGCGCGTGCGAGCATTTATCGTGCACCCAAGTCCTACGGTCTGCTGCAGGTGGCATTCGATACCAACCCTGAGAAGGCGGACAAGCTTCGCGAACTTGCCATCGACGGTCTCAAGAAGTTGGCACAGGAGGGTCCTACGGAGGAGCAGTTTGACAAGACAGTCAAGAACTTCCGCAAGAATCTGCCCGAGCGCAAGATCACCAACAACTATTGGCTCAACGCGCTCCATAACTACTATGTCTACGGCAATGATTCAGTCTCCGAATACGAGGCTGCTCTTGATGCGCTGACGCCTGACAAGGTCAAGGCCGCGGCGCAGGAATTCCTCGACGGCAATCTCATCGAGTTTGTCATGCGTCCCGAATAATTCAAAGGGATATATAAAAAGAATAGGGGCTGTCCATTTCGGACAGCCCCTATTTCTATATTGTATACCGTCTATTTGCCGGCAAGTTTCTTGTAACTTTCGAGCCTGATCTTGGCGAACTCTTCGGTCTTCTGCAGGAGCTCTTCAGCCCTGTCGGGGAAGAGTTTGTAGAGGGACGCGAAACGCACCTCACCCTTGAGGAAGTCCTGGAATTTGCTCCAGTCGGGCTCCTTGGAGTCGAGCGAGAACGGATTCTTGTCAGTGCCTTCGAGAGTAGGGTTGAAGCGGTAGAGATGCCAGTAGCCGCATTCTACAGCGAGTTTCTCCTCCTTCTGGCTGAGTCCCATGCCAGCCTTGAGACCGTGGTTGATACAAGGGGCGTAGGCGATGATGAGTGACGGTCCGTCGTATGCCTCGGCTTCGCGGATTGCGTTCATGTACTGGACGGGGCTTGCTCCCATTGCGACCTGGGCGACATAGACATAGCCGTAGCTCATAGCCATCATACCGAGATCTTTCTTGCGGATCTTCTTGCCGGAGGCTGCAAACTTGGCGATTGCGCCTGCAGGTGTGGACTTGGAAGACTGGCCTCCTGTGTTGGAGTACACTTCGGTGTCGAGCACGAGGATGTTGACATTCTCGCCGCTGGCGAGGACATGGTCGAGACCGCCGTAGCCGATGTCGTAGCTTGCGCCGTCACCTCCGAAGATCCACTGGCTGCGGGCAGGGATGCTGTCCTTCAGTTCAATGAGTTCAGCGTCCTCTGTGGCATCGAGGAGAGGGAGCAATTTGTCTGCGACCTCGCGTGTGACGGTGTAGTCTCCACGATTCTCGAGCCACTGGGCTGCGAGGGTCTTGATGTCATCGCTCTTGCCGTTTGCTGCGAGTTCCTGCATCTTGACGGCGACAGTGTCGCGCAGACGCTCGGAACCGAGTCTCATGCCGAGACCGAATTCGCAGAAGTCCTCGAACAGGGAGTTTGCCCATGCTGGACCGTGTCCCTTGGCGTCGGTGCAGTACGGTGATGCAGGGAACGATGCTCCATAGATAGAGGAGCAGCCCGTAGCATTTGCAATCATCATGTGATCGCCGTAGAGCTGGGTGATATTCTTGATATAAGGTGTCTCACCGCAACCTGCGCAAGCACCGCTGAACTCGAAGAGAGGCTGTGCGAACTGGGAGTTCTTGACATTGGCTTTCTTGTCCACGACTTCCTTGTATCCAACCTTGGCATTGAGGTAGTCGAACACGACCTGGTCGTCCTTGTGCTCGTCGTAGGATTCCATGACGAGGGCCTTCTCCTTGGCAGGGCACACATCCACGCAGTTACCGCAACCTGTACAATCGGCTGTGGATACGCTGAGGACAAACTTGTAACCCTTGACATTGGCCTTGCCGTCAGCTGCGACAGTTCCTTCCGGAGCGGCTGCAAGTTCTTCCTCGGTGAGGAGGAACGGGCGTATTGCTGCGTGAGGGCAGACGAATGCGCAGGAGTTGCACTGGATACACTTCTCGGCATCCCACTTGGGGACCTTGACAGCTACTCCGCGCTTCTCGAATGCGGCTGTGCCGGCAGGCATAGTACCGTCCTTGTAAGGGAGGAATGCGCTTACAGGCAGCGAGTCACCGTTCTGTGCATTGACGACATCCGCAATCTCCTTGACGAATGTAGGAGCGAGACGGTTCTCGTTGGGGTTGGTGAACTTGGCTGTAATCTGTGCCCACTCTTCGGGAACATTCACCTTGATGTACTCGCCACCTCTGTCGATAGCGGCGTAGTTCATGTTCACGATGTTCTCACCCTTCTTGCCGTAGCTCTTGAGAGCGGCGTCCTTCATGTACTTGACGGCGTCCTCTTCAGGGATGATGCCGGTGATGCGGAAGAATGCGCTCTGGAGGATGGTATTGGTACGTCCGCCGAGTCCTATCTCAGCGGCAATCTTGGTCGCGTTGATTATATAGAAGTTGATGTGCTTGCGGCCGATGATGCCCTTGACATACTCGGGAATGCGCTCGATGGTCTCTTTCTCGTCCCAGAGGGAGTTGAGGAGGAGGCTGCCGCCGTCCTTGATGCCCTTGAGAATGTCGTATTTCTCGAGGTAGCTGGGGACATGGCATGCCACGAAGTCAGGAGTGCCAACGAGGTAGGGAGCGTGGATAGGCTCCTTGCCGAAACGCAGGTGAGAGCAGGTGTAGCCTCCGGATTTCTTGGAGTCGTAGTCGAAATATGCCTGGCTGTAGAGCTCGGTATGTGTACCGATGATCTTGATGGTGTTCTTGTTGGCTCCGACAGTACCGTCAGAACCGAGACCGTAGAACTTGCACTCTGTGGTGCCGGGCTTGACGATGCTGACCTCGCTCTTGACAGGCAGGCTCTTGAATGTGACATCGTCCACGATACCGATTGTGAATCCGTCCTTGGGCTCGTTCATCTCAAGGTTGTCATACACCGCGATGATCTGTGCAGGGGATGTATCCTTGGAGGAGAGGCCGTAGCGGCCACCGATGACGAGAGGTGCGTTGCTGACACCCTGGTAGACGGTCTTGATGTCCTGATAGAGAGGCTCTCCGAGCGATCCGGGCTCCTTGGTACGGTCGAGGACTGCAATCCTGCGCACGCTCTTGGGCATGACTTTCAGCAGGTAACTTGCGGAGAACGGACGATAGAGGTGGACTGTGATGAGACCGTATTTGCGACCTCTCTTGGCGAGGTAGTCGATAGTCTCCTTGATAGTCTCGGTGACGGAACCCATCGCGATGATGATGTTCTCGGCGTCGGCTGCTCCGTAGTACTCGAACGGACGGTAGCATCGGCCTGTAATCTCGCCAATCTCACCCATGTAGCGTGCCACGATGTTGGGCACTTCATCGTACACGGCGTTGCGGGACTCGGCTGCCTGGAAATATACGTCACCGTTCTGTGCAGTGCCCCTGGTGACGGGATCGTTGGGATTCAGCGCCCTGCGGCGGAATGCTGCAAGGGATTTCTTGCTGACGAGGCCTTTGAGTTTCTCCTCGTCGATAGCCTCGATCTTCTGGATTTCATGGCTGGTGCGGAATCCGTCGAAGAAGTGCAGGAAGGGGATGCTGCTCTTGATAGTCGCAAGGTGTGCGACTGCAGCCATATCCTGTGCCTCCTGTACAGAGCCGGATGCCAGCATAGCGAAACCGGTCTGACGGCACGCCATCACATCCTGGTGGTCTCCGAAAATGGAAAGCGCGTGCGAAGCCAGTGCACGTGCGGATACATGGAAGACTGTAGGGAGCATCTCTCCGGCAATCTTGTACATGTTGGGGATCATGAGGAGAAGACCCTGCGAAGCTGTGAATGTAGTGGTGAGCGCTCCAGCCTGGAGGGAACCGTGTACGGCTCCGGCAGCACCGGCCTCACTCTGCATCTCCGTCACCTTGACGGTCTCTCCCCAGAGATTCTTTTTGCCGTGTGCGGCCCACTCGTCGACATTCTCTG
>CAZKRZ010000132.1:0-4630 GCA_964555325.1 uncultured Muribaculaceae bacterium | reverse complement strand
GGTGGAATTCCTGCTCTGTCCGTTCGCGAGTAATGGCAGAAGGAACACGATTCCTGCCACGACCCAGTTTTTCAGCACGCTGGATTTCATAGAAACAAATAGTTAAACAATAATCTAAACTAACCTAACGACAACTAATCTACAAGGAAGTGCTGACAATTCCAACACAAGTTTGAAAAATAATTTAAAAATTTTTTATCACCCCTCATAGACGCCCACAGAAAGGGTATTGCGCCAAGAAAAAGCGTTCAGAAACTACATATTTTCGTCGCAAAACTCACACTTTGCAAGTGCAACAAAAAGCATTACAAACAGCACAAAAGAGCGACTAAAAACCTATAAAACAAGACTATTGCGCAAAAAGCACCAACGCGCGATTCTTCCTTCCGTCAACACAAACCCGCAGCGGACTAACAAAATGTAACTGCCTGAGATAATCTGTTTCAAATACAGCACCCATAGCGTCAAGAGACTTAAAATCTATAAAATCCGTTTCAGGACGCGAATAAGGATTGACATTGACATATCCGACATTGAAAGAAGTCAGATTCTGGAAGAAATGAGTGCCCTGGCTCGGATCCACGCGGAAATCCTCCAGGCAGCACTCGACTATGACCTTTGCCTCCGAAATGTCAGACCATACAACAGGGACTCCGAGGGAGTCTATGCTCGTGCCGAGCCTGCCATATACTATCAATATATAACTGCGCCCCTCGTCACGCATACGGACATTGAGTGCGGAGATTTCACGGGCCATCTCACGGGTGCGGAGCGTATCGAACGCCTCACGGCGGAGATATACTATATCGGTCACGCCCTCTATCCACCCCGTACCGAGCGCATTGCCGGAACGCAGGACCGCACCATCCTCCGCAACATCATCCCAATTGACCTCCGACTTGCGCGTATCCACGGATATAGGCCGTATCTGGAGGACCGAGAAACGGTCCGGCTTGCCCTCTCCCCTGTCCAGGTCCGCAGCGAACTCGATCTCCACATCGCAGCGCATTTCCGCCTTTGCAATCCTCAACATCTCCGACACAATATCCGCAAGAGGGAAAGTATTGTATCTGAGGACATGGGAGAATGTTACAGCCTTGGGGCCCTCCGCATACGGGGAATCCACCATCCTCTGCGCAGACATGTCGAAAGTCGAACTCACCTGCCTGAATTTGCGGAAGCGCGTACACTCCGGAATGCGAATGCGCTCCATATTGATACCGTCGTCCACGGATGTCTTGAAGCGGTCCGCCTGGAGACTGAGCGCATACATGACCTGCTGACCCTCCGTCATGGCAAGAGCCGGCGTCGAGGTCTGCAGCACATGTTTGGGATATTTCGGAGAGAAACGCAACACCTGCTCACCGTCCACCACCGCCTTGCCGAGGCCGAACGCCAGTTTGCATATACCGTCTTCCGGACGCTCCCGGCCTACAGGATAGAAATTGAGCGAGCGGGCCACTCCGGACAATGTCGGGAAATAGTATCCGTCATCCTCGCTGCCCACGACCTCCTGCACTATGACAGCCATCTTCTCCTCGGAGACCATATTGCCGCTCGCGGTGATATAAGCCCTTGATTCCGAAAAGAATACAGAAGCATAGACACTCTTGATCGCCTTGGAGAGCAATCGGAGCTGCTGGTCCTCATTCTCCACATGCGGAATCATATAGGTAGAATACACACCGGCAAACGGCTGATAATAAGAGTCTTCAAGTTTGGACGACGAGCGCACTGCAAGCGGCTTGCGTATATGATGTATCAACGACCTGAGGGACGCCGTCAGATCAGCCGGCAATGTAGACGCTAAAAATTCCGAGAGTATTTCCTCATTGGATAGGTCCGAATTGATGACATATTGTAGACCGTTATCCAATATGAAACGGTCAAAATAGTCCATGGATATGACTACCGTACGCGGAATGATGGTCTGCACTCCCTCCCAGCGGCCATACAGGTTGTATTTCTCCAACAGGTGATACAGGAATGTGAGACCGCGCGCCTGGCCGCCCAGAGAGCCGGAGCCTATGCGGGAAAACCATATCGCACTGTGATATGTATCGTTGTTGAACGCCGCGACCACTCCGAGAGCCTGCCTCATGCGATAGTCATGCACGAGTTCGAGCGCGATGCGCCTGTGCTCCTCTATCTCCTCGTCGCTGGTGATACGCATGGGGCTGAGCACATTCCCTATACCGAAAAGTCCCCTGGCATACATCCACTTGGACATAGTATTGGACGAGGCCAGAGCCTTGAACTGCCCGGGCGTTATGACCCTCATTATCTTTTCGAATCCGTACAGGTCCGAAGCCCTGTAGACCTCCTCGCCGCTCTCCTGGTCCGTCACCACAAAGTCTCCGAATCCGAATTCCCTGCCGATGAAATCAGACACATCGTGCGTGAGAGTCTTGGAGCGCTTCTCCACAAAGCCCACGCCGAGTTCATCCGCCACCGTCCGCATACTCACCTGCGATGACTGCAGCAGGAACGGCATACGCTGATTCTCACTGCGTATCAGATTGCACAGGTCAATGCCGGCATCGGCCTTTTCGTCCGCCGGATCATCATCCTTGTGCACCACAAAGCCTATATCGGAAATCACGCCGAGGATATTGGACTTGTAGCGTTCATAAAGTTCCACCGCCTCGTCATAACAGGTAGCCATCAGCACCTTGGGACGCGAACGCTTGCGCAGCACCTGCTGCTCCTCGTTGAGAGCGTCCTTGATAGAAGCGATGTTTTGCTGCAGCACCAGGGTGTAGAGCATCGGCAGATACATGGAATAGTACCTGATCGAGTCCTCGACGAGTAGTATGGCACGCACACCGCCCTCTATTATATCATGGTCCGCATTGAGCTTGTCCTCCATCAACTTGATGATGGCGATGATGAGGTCCGTGGAGTTGTTCCAGCAGAAGACATGGTCAAAACAACTCGTGTCGCTGTCATCCAGCCTGCGTGCTATCTCACGGGACAATGTCCCGAGCAGTACGGCCGGAGTAGCAGGAGAAATCGCCTTGAAACGGCGCGAGAACTCGAACACATCAGCCTGGCCGACACTGTACATGGCGATAACGAGGTCAAACGACTCTCCGCCCTCCACCAGCTCCAGAGCCTCCACCGTCGTCTCCACACGGACTATCGACGGAGGGTTGCTCAAGTTGAGATCCGAATACTCTTCCGAGATCCGCGCCTCTATATGCCCGTCCTCTTCGAGGGCGAAACTGTCATAATTGTTGCACACCAGCAGAATCCTGCGGATCCTGTTGCGCATCAGACCGGCATATTCGGGCGCAGTCTCCATGGTCAGTACTATTTTTCGTCCTGTTTCTTGTCCTTGTAGAGGAAGCGCTTGATTTTCAAGGTCGCCGTCTTGACAAACGGCTCTTTCTTGACATTGACCTCCCCTATCTTGGAATTCTTGTTGACATGCGAATTGACATAGTCCATCACCGCCTTGCGGCGCTCCTCCAGGGACTTGATGAACTTGTCCTCACCCTCCAGATTCCAGTCGAGGATATTGTCATCAAACTTGACCAGGGCGACAAGTTTGCCGTCGCGCTGGACGACAAGGGACTCATTGACACCGTCAATGCTGTTGATAACATCCTCTATCTCTTCGGGATAGATATTCTCGCCCGAAGGGCCGAGTATCATGTTGCCGATGCGCCCTTTGATATAATAGCGGCCTTTGCTGTCCACGCTGGCGAGGTCGCCCGTATGAAACCAGCCATCCTCTATCACTCCGAGAGTGCGGTTGTAATCCTTGTAATATCCGCGCATGACCTGCGGTCCTTTGGCGACAATCTCGCCTTCACCGGTATGGGGATTGACATTGTCGAGGCGTATCTGAACACCGTGCGCAGGCACGCCGATAGATCCGACACGGGTCTTGCCGACACATGCATTCGTCAAGAGCGGAGCCGTCTCCGTCAGACCGTATCCGATAGCATAGGGGAAATGCGCACGATGCAGGAAATCCTCGACTATAGGGTCAAGTTTGGCACCGCCTATACCGAAGAAATGTATGCGTCCGCCGAAAGTCTTCTTGAGTTTCTGACCCACCATCCAATAAAGCAGTCCAGGTGCGGTGCTCTGCAGCCAGCGCAGGAACGGGCTCGACTTGATTGTAGGCACGACACTCGACTTGTACACCTTCTCCATGATGAGAGGGACGGAGAGCATCACCGTAGGGCGTATCTTTTTCATCACCGGCATCAGTACGGACGCGGTGGGCGGCTTGCTGATATAGCAGACCTTGGCACCGACCGAGAACGGATACAGCACTCCTATGCTCAATTCATATGCATGCGCCATCGGGAGAATCGACAGGAAAATGTCCTTTTTGCGGACTCTGTGCGCCTTCCACGCGGCAAACACATTGGAACAGAGATTGCGATGGCTGAGCATCACACCTTTTGCCGCTCCAGTAGTGCCGCTGGTATATATAATGGCAGCGATGTCGTCCGCCTGCGGAGCCGAAATGCGTCCGTCGCAAGTATAAGCCGTATCGTCATAACGGACAACGCTCAAATCGTCCGTACATATCACGATAGCCATCTTGGCGAGCAGATGCTCGGGGACCTTGGACAGCACCTTGGAAGACACAAAGAGCGCTTTCGCGTCAGAA